>JANWYM010000382.1 GCA_025055355.1 Abditibacteriales bacterium | reverse complement strand
AAGCGAAGCTGAATGACGGATTGATAACCAACCAATCCTTTCTTTATGATAAGGAGTTGAATCTTCCCATCCTCCTGGCTGACTTCGGGGCAGGATCATGAGCGATACGCATTCTCCGATTTGGGCCAAGAGCAGCGAGAAAAGCGGAGAGACCGCGCAACAGATGGGCGAGGAAGCCGCCGCACATTTCCGCGCCGTCATCAAGCACGACCCCAATGACGCTTTTGCCCATGCCTTTTTGGGCTACGCGTTGGAGCAGTTGGGGCGCTACGAAGAGGCGGCGCGCTCTTTTGGGCGGGCGTTGGAACTGGCGCCGGGCAACGTGGAGATGACCTATCGCTACGCTCAAACCCTGCTGCGGGCGGGCAAGCGCAAGGAGGGGCAGGCAGTGCTGGTCGCGTTTGAGAACTTGCGCAAAGCCAAAGGCGAGGGCGGCGCCGCTGAGAAGAGCCTGGACATCAGTTACGCCCGTCGGGGCAAGTATTCGGAGGGGATCATCGAAACCTCCATCCCGCCCTTCCAATCGCGCTCGCTTAAGGGGTTGGGGTTTGAGGACAGCACCAGCACCCAACTCGCGCAGCAGAAACCCCCGCCGCTGAACTTCAAACATCAAGGCACAGCGATGGACCCCGAAGTCGCCAAGGCGTGGCGCGGTGAGCCGATGCCGAAGGAGTGGTTTGCGAAGAACAAAGAGAAGTTTGTCGCAGCGTTCGGTTCCGGCGTGGCGGTGGGCGATTATGACAGTGACGGTCATCCAGACGTTTACTTGGTGAACGCCGGAGGGACGAACGCGCTCTTTCGCAACAACGGCAACGGCACGTTCACCAACGTCACCGCTAAGGCGGGCGTGGGCGGCAATGGTAAGCCGGGCATGGCGGCGGTGTGGGGCGACTATGACAACGATGGGTTCCCAGATTTGCTGGTCACGACCTACGGCGGCGTGATTCTGTATCACAACAACCGCAACGGCACGTTCACGGATGTGACGAAATCGGCGGGATTGGGCAACCTGCCGCCTGATGCGTGGTGCATGGGCGCGGCGTTCGTGGACATTGACCACGAGGGCGATTTGGACATCTACGTCTGTCGCTACGCCGACCTGACGCGCTTGCCCGACAAACCCACGTTGCGTTTCCCCGACGACTTTCAGGGGCAGCCCAACCTGCTGTTCCGCAACAACTGGGCGGACACCAAAACGAGCGCGCCCGGCTATCAAGCGCCCACGCCGTTCACCGAAACCGCCGCGTCAGCCAAGGTGGACGGGGGACGCCGCAAGTCGCTGGGCGTCATCTTCTCGGACTTCAACAACGACAACGCCGTAGACTTTCTGCTGGTGAACGATGGCGACCCCAACGCGGTGTTCATCAACAACCGTGACCGCACGTTTCGGGAGGAGATTGTAGCCCACGACGCGGATTCCGTCGCAGGAAAAGGGCGCGCGGGCGGGGTGGCGGTGACGGATGTGAATTATGACGGCAACGTGGACGCGTTTGTCGCCAACGGCGCAGGCGGCGAGCCGGCGGTTTTGTTGGGCGCAGGCGACGGAAAATTCAACGCGCTGAAGGATGCCGTTGTGGGGTTGACGAAAAACGGTGAACGCATCACAGGGGTCGGGTTTTTCGACTTTGACAACGACGGTTTCCCCGATTTGTTCATCGCCCGCAGCAGCCTCCCCGGTCAGCCGCCCGCGCATCCCGTGCTGCTGCACAATGAGGGCGGCAGGTTCCGCGATGTCAGCCAGGAGGTTACGGTGCGCGTGAGCGACCAGCGGCACGTCAAGTTGAGCGATTACGCGATGAAAGCCGCGCGCGGGCTGGCGGTCGGCGACTTCAACAACGACGGCAGAGCGGATGTGGTCATCGTCAACAACGGCGACCAGCCGACGCTGCTGCTGGCGGCGTTAGACGCGACGCTGTCCGCTGAACAGCCTGCGGAAGAGACGCGGCGGGCTGGAAACTTCGTCAAGGTCAGAGCCGTCGGCTACTGTCCGTCAAAGGACGGCGTACAGAGTAACCTCGGAGGCGTTGGGGCGAAGGTAGAGGTGCGCGCGCCGGGGCTGTGGTATCGTCAGGAGGTCATGGCGGGGGGAGGCTATCTGTCGTGCCACAACGCGGAACTGCTCTTCGGCATCGGCGAGCGGCTGCGCGTGGACTTCGTGCGCGCCATCTTCCCCAGCGGCATCCGCGCCGCGCAAATCACACTCGCCAACAACCGCATTGCGCTCAACGAACCGATGGGCGAGCCGCCCTCCTGTCCCTATCTCTACTTCTGGAACGGCGAGCGGTTCGAGTTTCTCTGCGACGTTCTCGCGGCGGGAACGATCGGCGAACTGGTCTCGCCCACCGCGTATCTGAACCTGCCACCGTTTGAACCCGTGAAGGTTGATGGCGCGAAGTTGCAGCCCAAAGATGGCGCGTATCGGTTCAGCCTCGTCAACCAGTTGCCCGAGGTGGACTACATCGAGCAGGCGCGATTGGTCGCGGTGGACCACCCTGCCGACGTGGAGGTGTATCCCGACAACCGGTTGACGGGACGCCCGCGACCGCCCGTGCTGCGCATCTTCGCTGTGCGCGACATCCGTTTGCCCCGCGCGGCAACGGACGATGCAGGGCGCGACGTTCTCTCGCTCATCGCCCGTAAAGACCGCCGCTATCACACCGACGTGCAGCCCCTCCGCTGGCGCGGCTTCGCGCGGCGACACACGCTCACGCTGGACCTGGGCGACCTCACTCCCCAACCCAAAACGCAAAACCTCAAGCCGGTGTTGTTGCTGTACGGCTACGTCACTTGGGGCGGCAGCAGCACAGCATTGGGCGCGGGGCAGGCGGGGGTGTTTTACGAGATGCCCCAGTTGGAGGTGCGCGATGCAAGCGGTCGCTGGAAAGTCGTTGACCCAGACATGGGGATACCAGCCGGACACCCGCGCACGATTGTTGTGCCATTGGCGTTGGAACGTTGGAACGTTGGAACGTTGGAACGTTGGAACGTGCGCATCAGGACGAACATGACGGTTTACTGGGACGAGGTGCGCGTCGGCTTCGCGGAGTCGTTCGACGTGCCAACGCTCCAACCTGCCAACCTGCCGACGTTAATTCACGAAGCGCCCTTGCAGAACGCCGACTTGCACCGTCTCGGTTACCCACAGCCCACCTCGCCTGATGGACGCAAGCCCTACCTGTATGACTACCACCGTTGCGATGATTTCAAGGACATGCCTTCGCTGGTGGGCGCGTTCACACGCTACGGCGACGTGACGCCATTGCTGACCGAGCGGGACGATATGTTTGTCATCATGAATCACGGTGACGCGGTGCAGATGTCGTTCGACGCCAACGCGCTACCGCCCCCGCCCCGGGGCTGGAAGCGTGATTTCGTGCTGTTGCTGTGGGGCTACGGCAAAAGCACCGATGTCAACACTGCCCATTCGCTCACCGTCGAGCCGCTGCCGTTCGCTGCGATGTCGCGCTATCCCTACCCGCCCTCGGAGAGTTATCCGATGGACGCGAAGCACCTGCGGTATCTGGCGGAATACAATACGAGATAGGTAGCAAAAGTGACGCCCTTGCTGACACCTTCTTTCCCCTCCCCCCACGGGAGGGGAGTCACGGGGGCAGCGCGGTGGGGCTTTTTGACCTGACTCCTGATGTGATTGCGAGCATAGCGAAGCAATCCCCTGCGGGGGAAGGGAAAGAGGGGGAGGGCAACCGTGTAACTTTTGGGTAGTCCGTCGCGCTGCGGCGGATGATTGCCGCGACAGCATCGCGGGCTTCTTCTGCGGATGTAGGATAGGCGTCTCGCCTGTTTTGTCGAGCGGGACGCCCAACCTACTCTGTCGCGGGTTTCTCAGTAGAGTGTGGTGCGCAGTGATGCGTCCTCTCTTTCACGGTGCTTTATGCGTGCTGGTGCTCAGCAGCCTCTACCTCTATCTGGTCGCGGGGTCGGTAATGAGCAGTGCAGTGGGTCTGCTGGTGCTGCTGCACATCGCGTTGGGCGTTGTTCTCATCGTTCCGCTCTTTTTCCTTATGCCCACGCGCCCACGCGCCCACCCATGGGAACGGCACGGCATTCGCTTCCTCCTCGGTGTATGCGGTCTCACAGGTGCATGGCTGACGGCGCATGCGGCGGCAGGACACAGCACCACGCCTCTCCGCTGGATGCTGACGCTGCACATCCTCAGCGGCTTCGCGGTGGCGGCATGGCTCATCATTCCCTGGCTCACACATCACGTTTCACGTTTTACGCTTCACGCTTTACGCTTCACGCACCGAACGTCACAGTTTGGTTCATTCATCGCGGCAGGCGCGGTGGTCCTCCTTGTGACCTACGCCTACGCGCCGCGCTTCTACTATCGCACGCTCACCGCGACCAACGCCGCGCAAGCGGGCAACCCGTTCTTTCCCGCCGGATTGAGCGTGATTCGCAACAAGCAATCGTCCATTCGCTCCTCTGCCTACTGCGGCGCAAAGGGCTGTCATGCGGACATTTACGCTCACTGGCAAACCTCTGCTCACCGCCGGTCTGCCGCCTCGCGCGCCTACCAAAAATCCGCCGCCTACTTCGCCAGCCGCACAGGGAAAGACGCCGTGCGCTGGTGCGACGGCTGTCATGACCCGATGAGTCTTATCCCCGTCCGCGATGCGCAACAGG
>JANWYM010000381.1 GCA_025055355.1 Abditibacteriales bacterium | reverse complement strand
TGCCGCCCTTCAACGCGCCCGCGACGAACCCGCTGTCGTGGAAGCAGAACGTCGAACGGCGGCGGCGGCGGTTGGTGGAGGAAATCTTCGGCGGGTTCCCAGAGCGCAGGGATCTGTCCGTGCGCTCGTGTGGCACGGTGGAGCGTGAGGACTGCACGATCGAGAAGGTGACGTTTTTCAGCGACCGCGATGTTCTCATCCCCGCGCTGGTGCTGAAGCCGAAGGTCACACCGCTGCTCGTCCCCGGCGTGGTCTATCTCACCCCCTTCGGCAAACAGGTGGCGGCGGAGCGGCGCGAGGTGTTGCGCCTGCTCGCAAACGGCTGCGTCGTGCTGGCGATGGATTATCGCGGGATTGGCGAGACGGGCACGGACGACAACATCGTAGCGCGCAACGGGTTCACGTTGGGCAAGCCGATTTTCGGCGAGCGGGTGTGGGATGTAATGCGCGGATTGGATTACCTCACCTTGCGGCAGGAGATTGACGCCCAGCGGCTTTACGTTTACGGGGAGGCGGCGGCGGGACTGATTGCTCTTTACGCGGCAGCGGTGGATGAGCGCGTGCAGGTCGCGTGCGTCGACCGATTTCTCATCAGTTACAAGCCGCCGCCCCGACCCCCTTTCTCTCCCCCTTGGCCAGGGGGACTCGGAGGAGGTGCGGCGTTCGCCGAACCCATCAGCAGTTTCCTGCCGAACGTTCTCACGTTGGGCGACGTGAACGACATCGCCAGCTGGGCGGCGCCGCGCCAACTCCTTCTCGCCAACGGCGTGTTCGCTGATGGCACGCGCGCCACCCGCGAGGAGATGCAGCGCCTCTTTGCCCGCACCCGTGAAGCCTACAGTTTGCACGGGCGGGAGGACCGCTTGCGCGTCACCGTAGCGAGTTCGGAGACCGTGTGGCAGGAGTTCATTGAGGCGTGCTCGAGAAGATGAGACGTGAAGTGTGAAACGTGATGGGGAGGGGCGGGCGTCCCAGCCCGCCCTTTGGAGGCGTGGGTGCCATGGGTAATGTGTGAGAGGGGTGGTTTATGAGAAGGACGAAATCAGCCAACAAACTGACCGCTGTGCCATGGGTCATTGCGCTGCTGGCTGTGATCATTGCGGCAGGGCAGCAGTGGAGTCTGCGGTTACCAGCCAGCCGCGTCGGCAGTGGAAGTCCAACAATTCAGGTCTACTTTTCACCCAAGGGCGGCTGCACGGAGGCTATCGTCGAAGAACTGCGCGCCGCGCAGAGGACGGTGCGCGTGCAAGCCTACTCGTTCACCAACAGAGACATCGCAGCGGCGTTGCGCGACGCGAAGCGACGGGGCGTGGACGTGGAAATCGTGCTGGACAAAAGCAACGAAACCGCCCAATACTCAGCGGCGACGTTTACCTCTAACGCGGGTATCCCTACCTATATTGACGACGAACACGCCATCGCGCACAACAAGGTGATGATTATTGACGGCGAGACGGTCATTACCGGCAGTTTCAACTTCACCAAAGCCGCCGAAAACCGCAACGCCGAGAACCTGCTCATCATCAAAAACGCCCCCGACATCGTGCGGCAATATGAGCGGAACTATGAGGAGCACAAGGCGCACAGTCACCTTTACAGGCGTTTCACCCCACGTTCTCGCTGGCGGTGACCGCTCCTCGGCGCTATGAGGTCCCTGTCGGAAGCGGCGAACCGTCGAATGAGTATCGTTGCCAGCCAAGCGCAGCAATTCTCTCTATGACGACGAGATTGCTTCGCTTCGCTCGCAATGACGGGCACTGAGAGCCTCGTAGCGCAGGCTTCCAGCCTGCCTACAGGGCCGATAGAATCTCGGCGCTACGCGCTTGGTGCAGGGTTGGAGTGGGGTCTACTGCTTCCCCAACCCCAACTTCCCCAACGGATCCACCAGTTTCACCACGTTCGGCTCATTCAGATTCTCCCGCGTCACCACTGCCACGCCGGTGTCAATGCGGGGTTGAGGGAGTTCTTCCTTCGCCATGAGAAGGACGGCGGCTTTGACGCCCTCGTAGCCCATCTTGAAGGGGTTCTGCACGATGAGGGCTTGGACGGTGCCTTTTTGCAGGGCGGTAATTTCGTCTTGGGAAGCGTCAAACCCGACGAGTTTGACCTTGCCCGCCAGACCGCGCTGTTCCAGCACCCGCGCCGCGCCGATAACGCCGGGCTCGTTGCAGGCAAAGATGCCGTCGAGGTCGGGATGGGCGGTCAGCATGTCCTCCGTCTTTTTCATCGCCTCCTCGATGTTGCTGTTGGAGTAGAGCGTGCTGACCAGCTTGATGTGCGGGTAGTTCTTCAGTTCCTCCACAAATCCCTTCTCGCGCTGGTCGGAAGTCGCCGCCCCTTTGATGAAGGGAATCAAGCCGACTTTGCCCCGGTGATGGATGAGTTCCGCCAGCGTCCGCGCGGCTTTGCGCGCCCCCTCGATGTTGTCGGTGGCGATGAGGGGAACGTCCTCTTCGAGGTCGGGCGCGTTAATGCCAGAGTCAATGGTCACGACGGGGATGCCCTTGGCGCGGGCTTTCCTGACCGTCGGCACGAGGGCGTCCTTATCACACGCCGCCATGACAATCGCACTGACGCCTTTGTTAATGAAGTCCTCAATCAGGTCAATCTGCTCTTTGACCCGCGTCTCCTCCTGCGGACCGTTCCAGCGGATAGTGACCTTCTCTTCCGCGCCCGCCTTCTCCGCGCCGGCGCGGACGGTGAGCCAGAAGTCATGCGTTACCCCTTTGGGCACGACGGCGATTTCGGGTCGGGTGGACTCCCGCACGGTGGTTGTGGTGTCGGGCGAGGGTTCTTCTGATGATGGTTTGGAGCAGCCGATGAGAAGGATCGCCCCCCCCAACACCATAAGGCCGCCCAACGTCCAGCGAGATTTCACGTCGCATGCCTCCTCCCATTACGCCTAGCTGATGTTCGTTGCGTGAAAGTATCAAAAGTGGCGCCGTTGCTGACGCCTTCTTTCCGCCGCACCGCTCCCGTGATTCCCCTCCCTCACGGGGAGGGGAAAGACCGTGAGGGCAACCGCGTCACTCCTGAGTATAACCGATACAGGGGAGGGAAGTCAAACGGACGCGTCGTGCCACCTTGATTTAGGCTGGCAGCCTCGAGTGCGCTGTTGACGGAGAAGCGCTCCAGGCGGTCGGGGGTGGGGCTGGGCACCCTCGCACGCCGTCACAGAACAGGGAGATAACGCTTCAACTCGTAATCGGTCACCTGCGCGCGGTAGGTCTCCCACTCGATTTTCTTGTTGGCGATGTATTTCTCAAAGACGTGGTCGCCGAGACAGCGGCGGAGAAGGTCGCTGTTTTCGGCGACTTTGATGGCTTCAAAGAGGTCGGTGGGGAGCATCTGAATGCCGGCTGCGCGCCGCTCGGCCTCGGTCATCTCAAAGACGTTGCGTTCGACGGGCGGGGGGAGGTCGTAGCCTTTCTCGATGCCTTCCAGCCCGGCGGCGAGCAGTCCAGCGAAGGCGAGGTAGGGATTGCAGGCGGGGTCGGGCGAACGGTATTCGATGCGCATGGACTGTTCATGGCGGGGCTTGAAGGCGGGGATGCGGATGAGGTCGGAGCGGTTGCGCTGCGCCCACGTGATGTAGCCGGGCGCTTCGTAGCCGGGCACGAGGCGTTTGTAAGAATTGACCCATTGGTTGGTCAGGATGGTAATTTCGGCGGCATGGCGGAGCAGTCCCGCGATGAATCGCTTGGCGGTGACGGAGAGATGCATCGGGTCGTTCTTGTCGAAGAAAGCGTTCTTGTTGCCTTTGAACAAACTGAGGTTGACGTGCATCCCGCTGCCGTTGACCCCAAAGAGGGGCTTGGGCATGAACGTCGCGTAAACGTCATACTTCATCGCTACCTCTTTGACGACGAGGCGGAAGGTCATGACGTTGTCCGCCATCGTCAGGGCGTCGGTGTAGCGCAGGTCCAATTCATGCTGGGAGGGCGCGCCCTCGTGGTGGCTCTCGGCGACGGCGATACCCATCTGTTCTAAGGTCAGCACGGTTTCGCGTCGCAGGTCGCTGGCGATGTCCAGGGGTGTGAGGTCGAAGTAGCCCCCTTCGTCGAGGATCTCAGGCTTGCCGCTGCTGGCGTTCTTGAAGTAGAAAAACTCCAACTCCGGCCCGACGTAAAACGTGAACCCCATGTCCGCCGCCCGCTGCAAGTTCTTGCGCAGCACCAAGCGGGGGTCGCCCGCGTAGGGTTGACCGCCCGGCTCCACAATGTCGCAGAACACCCGCGCCACTGCCCCCCCCGCGCGGGGACGCCACGGCAGGAGGGCGAACGTTGACGGGTCCGGCACCGCCACCATGTCGCTCTCGTCCACGCGGGCGAAGCCCTCAATCGCCGAGCCATCGAACCCCACGCCCTCTTCCAGCGCCTCTTCCAACTCCCCAACGGTGATGGCGAAACTCTTCAAAAACCCTAACAGGTCTGTGAACCAGAGGCGAATGAATTTGACGTCATTCTCCTTGGCGACGTGGAGGATGTAGTCTTTGTCGGAGTTGCGACGCACACGCAGTTCCTGAGTTCACGGGTTCATGAGGTTCACGGGCTCATCCATGACGCCATGAACCCATGAACTCATGAACCCGGGTACCGGGGAGTGAAATGTCGAACTACCGGTAGAACTCGGAAGGATGCGGGCGCAGGCGGATG
>JANWYM010000380.1 GCA_025055355.1 Abditibacteriales bacterium | reverse complement strand
GACGGGACCAAAGATGACAACACCTGCTGCGCTCACGCCCACCGCCTCCTGACTGATGCCCCTGATACCCTTCTCCGAGCGCAGTGGTTCCAGCGGCAGGAGCGTTCCGTCAACACCTTTAACGCTGCCGAGTTCAATTTCTAATTTGCCGTTGCGCCCCAGGGTGCGGGGGCGTTTGACTTCCTTGACGCTCCCCGTCGCGGGCGTGCCTTTGGCGATGATGAGAATGCCGCTTACGTAAACGTCCTGAGTGACGACGAAATCCACGAGGTCGCCTTCCTCGGCTGTGCGCGTGGAGACGGGTCCCTGAAACTCCAACGGCACCAGCGTGTCATCAGGCACAATCACATCACGCCGGTCTTGCTGGGCAGGCAGCACCATGTGGCGGGCGATGGCGGCGTTGACCGTTGCGCCCGCCTCGATCGTGATGTGGTCGCCCCGAATGAACGCGCCGCTGACCAACCCGATGGGACCCAATACAATCGCTCCCACCACCGACACGCCCGGCGCCTTGCCAGAGATGCGCTCCTCTTCGGGCGTGCGATAGGGCATCAGCGGCAGGAGGCTACCGTCCACCGCTTGCACGCTTTGAAACGAAATCCGCAACTGCGCGTTGCGTCCCCGCGAGCGCGGCGGGCGCACCTCGGCAACCACACCCGTGGCGGGGCTGCCCTGCTGAATGATCAGCGTATTGCCGATGCGCACGTCTTCGACCGTCTCAAACCGCAACACATCCCCTACCTTCGCCGTCGCCGTGCTGATGGGCTGCGTGAAGCGGAGAACGACTTTGGTGTCGCGGGGGACGACGATTTCCTTGAACGGCATTTGCGCCTCCGTTATGCTTATGGCATAGACGAGGCCGAGCGCGATGATGAGAATGCGACACATGAGTGATCTCCTCCTTCCTATCCAAGAGCCTCTCCCCAAAAGTAGCCCGCGACGCAGAGCAGTCCGCGACACCGTCGCGGATTCCGTCGCAGCGCGACGGGTTCTTTGCGCGACGGGCGACATTTTTGGAGAGGCTCTAAAAGAGTTCCTTCAAACAAACCTCTGCCGCTTCCAGGGTGCGGTCAATGTCCTCGTCGGTGTGGCTGGCGCTGATATGGTTGCGCTTGAGGTTCATGGGGAATTCAAAGATGCCCCGCTCTAACATCTTCAAGCGGTAGGCGATGAACTTCTCCGCGTCATTCCGCAGCAGGTCGGTGTAATTCTCAATCGGCGGCTCCATGAAGTAGGTCAGAAACACGCTGCCGAATCCCGCCACCGTGGCTCTGATGCCCCATCGTTCGACTATCTCGGTCAACCCGTTACGCACTTTGTCGCCGAGGCGGAAGATGTGTTGATACGTTTCGGGCTTCTCCAGTTCCTCGATCGTCGCCAAGGCAGCAGCGGTGCCGAGCGGGTGACCATTGAACGTACCGGCAAAGAAGACGTTGCCACCTGCCGTGGCGAAGTGCTCCATCAAATCCGCCCGCCCGCACAGCGCGGCGCAGGGGTAGCCGTTGGCGATGGCTTTGCCCAAGGCAGTCAAGTCCGGTGTAATCCCGCAGATTTTTTGGTAGCCGCCCAGACCGTGACGGAAGCCCGTAATCACTTCGTCAAAGATGAGAACGATGTCCATCTCCGTCGCGATCTGCCGCAGCCCTGCGAGGAACTCATACTTGGGCAGGACGCAGCCGATGTTGTGTGGGATGGGTTCAAGGATGATGGCAGCGATGTCGCTTTTGTGATGGCGCACGGTGTCGGCGACTTCATGGATGTTGTTGAAGGTCAGAACGAAGGTGTTCTCCACTGCCTCCTTGACCCCCCCTGCGCCCAACGGGTCGTGTGGATACGGACCGTGCCCCCCGCCCGCGACTTCCGGGCGACTGATGACGTTCATCGCCACCGCGTCGTGGAAACCGTGATAACAGCCCTGAAACTTGATGATTTTCCTCCGCCCCGTCACCGCCCGCGCCAGCCGAATCGCGTGATACGTCGCCTCCGAGCCGCTGTTGCAGAAGAGAACTTTCTCCGCGCACGGGACATGCTCACAAATCTTCTTGGCCAGTCGCGTTTCCAGTTCGGTCGTGCCGGCGCCGATGAGGTCAATCTCCTGAAGCGTCTCAAACACGCGCCGATTGACGGTGGGATGGCAATGCCCCAAAATCGGCGGACCGAACGCGGCGTGGTAGTCAATGTATTCGTTCCCGTCCGCGTCGTAGATTTTCGCCCCCTGCGCCCGCGTGAACACCAGGGGGCGCGGCAGCACGCGAATCGAGGTATTGACCCCGCCGGGAACGTAGCGGCAGGCTTCCTCAAACAGTTGCGCCGAACGTTGGGTGGACCACATGAATGAACCTCCGTTCATCATCATCTGCCTATTGTAGCACGGCAGCGCGACTGCCGCAAACGCCACCGCTCGCCACGACGCTTTCACGCGCCGGGGGTGGCTTCCCTGCGCTCGCCCATGACATCAGGAGTTAGGGCAAAAAGCCGCCTCGCTTTCCTCCCGACCCGCTCCCTCGATTCAAGCAAGGCTACTCGCAGGCAAGAAGCCTCCATCGGCAGCCATCGCTGCTGCCGGCAAAGACTGCGTGGGGGTTGCCATCCGCAGCAGCAAGCGTCCGAGCGAGCCGCGCCGCTGCATCGCGCCCTTGGCGTCCGGCGCAGAGGAGACACACCGTGCCGCCGCTGCCGCCCCCTGTAATCTTTGCGCCGTAGATGCCTTGGGCGGGACCGGCGGCGCGGGCGAGATGCACAAGGCGGTCAGTCACCTCGTTTCCCAGCCCGCAATCACTGTAACTGACATGCGATTGATACATCAACTCGCCCAACGCTGTCAACGTCTGTTCGCGCTCTGCGCGGGTCAACTTCGCCGCGCCCAGCAAGTGCAGCAGGCGGGCAAAAAGATGGACGCGATGGTTCTCGTAAATCGGGTGACGCACGCAAGCGAGGACATGATACGTCGTGCGGGGGTTCACCCGCGTCACGGCGTCAATCGTGCCGCCGTATTTTTGCAGGAAGGACTTGCCGCTGATTGTGACGGGCAGCAGGTCGCGGTATTTCTCTTCAAACACCGACACCGGCACGTTTGCCAGGTAGCCTCGGTAGGGCAAGCCGCGCGTGTCGCCGCTGGCTCGCGCTTGCTGAATATCACTGAGCGAGGCGCCTTCGTGCAGGGCGATGATGGTGTAGCCCATGAAGGCGGCGACGCGCACGTCGGTGTAGGACGCGCCGCTGACCGCGTGCTGCACCCCAGAATCAATCCCCACGAACGCCACGCCGGGCGGGACGGAAACGGGCGTCTGCACGTCGGCGGGCTGACACAGAATCGGCAGGAGTTGGTCTCGGCGTCCGAGGTAACTGGTCAACTGGTCCATCAAACCGCACGGCGCACCGACCACGCGGTTCTCAACTTTCTGGCAAAGGATGGGCAACTCGGTGTCGCCCAGTCGCAGACCCATCGCCTGCGTTAAAGCCGCCATCGCCGCGACCTCCAACGCCGCCGATGCAGAGACGCCTTTGCCAGGCGGAACGGAGGATTCAATCCAAAAGTCCGCCCCTTGAAACCTGACCTTCTTCTCGCGCATCAACACCAGCGCGCAGCCCATCACGTAAGCCGCCCATCCCGCTCCCTCCTGCGTCGCCAGCCTGTCGCGCAGGCGGGCGTATTCAACGCTGCCCCCGGCATTGACGCAATCGTTCAACGCTACCTCCACTGTCGGTGGGAGATGGAGCGATGCCGCTGTCGTGCTGTGCGCTCGCATAATGCCATCCTCGCGCAGCGCCACGGTCACCGTCGTCGTCTCTCGCAGGGGCATCTCCAGAACGAGCGAACCAGAGTAGTCAGCGATGCCGCCCATCACATCCAACCGCCCCGGCGCGCTGGCACGGAAGGTTTTGCGGTGGCGTCCGAAAAATTGATGTTGAGTCATGGCGTTCTCTTCCTTTTGTCGTGCTGTCTGTTCGTCGTGCAGCACGGTCTCTGACCACGGCACTCATTGACCGCAGGTCTCCAGAGCAGCGGGGAACCTGCGGTCAGAAGTTGTAGCGCGGAAAGTCGCGCCGTCATTTCTTGCCGCGTTATCCTCATTCGTCGACCGGCATCAGCCCGTGCTTCCTCATCAACTCCCTCAGCACCGGCGCGACCTGCGCGTGAATCTGGGGGTTGGCGTAGCCTATCCAGTCGCAGGGATGCGTCGTGTTCATTGGCGCGTCCAGGGGCTGGTCGTCTGCACCCGTAATGATGAGTCCTGCCTCAACACCGATGAGGTGCGCGGCGAGGTCGTAGGGATGGCAGACGTGTCCAACGCGCTTGCCTTCGCGCTCCAGGCGGCGATAGAGGCTCGCCCGCAGGTCCGCCGTGAAGCGGTCCTTGCCCGTGAGCAGTTCATACAGTTGCCCGCCCGTGGAGATGTATTGGTCTTCAAACGTCAAAATGTGCCCCGAGGGCGCATCGGGAAAAAGCGCTCGCAACAGTTCTTCCTCCAGTCGCGCCAGCACGTCCTTGCCCGGCGGGAAGAAACGACTGATTTGCGCGAAGCCGCCCTCAATCGTTGGCTCCGCGTTCGGCGTGGGTATGAACGGTGTGCGCGAACCGTCCCGCAGGTTGCGTGAGACGCCACCAACGCCGCCCCCTTTGACCGCGTAGAGCGTATCGCTCAGATACATCCGCGTCGTCGGCACCT
>JANWYM010000037.1:10083-15298 GCA_025055355.1 Abditibacteriales bacterium | reverse complement strand
CTGCTCCCAATGACAAAATGACGATTTCAAGACAACCTCTCAGGACTGACGGATGTCCTCACTTATTATGGCAGTGTCACACCGCCTGACGCAAGAAGTTTATGTTGAGCCAGCGGGGAGGACAAATCCGGAATAGTGCGCTGCCTCTTTGACCTCTCCTGAATTTCCGCTAAAATCAGTGATATACTCAAGTCAGCTTTAACGCGAGGCCGGCGACAACCACAATAGACGTGACTCCCTTTTCTGGAAATGCGCGAGGGTTAGCAAGCGAAATAGGGAACCGGTGAACGCTCATGCCCCCGTCGAGGATGAGCGTTCATGTTTGAGCAGCGACTCCCCTACCTCGAGGGATGCAACGGTAACTGCGTAACTCTCAGGGCAGAGATTAATGTTGGAGGCTGATAGGTATCGTGGTCACTGACGCCGAAGCCCGTCAAATCGCCATTGAAGACTTAGACCATCATCTCTTCCTGTCCGCCGGGGCGGGGGCGGGGAAGACGCGCGTGTTGGTCGAACGGTATCTTCACATCCTGCGGCAGCAACGGGCGGGCGTGGAGGAAATCGTCGCCGTCACGTTCACCGAGAAAGCCGCCAATGAGATGAAAGAACGACTGCGGCAGGAACTCACGCGCCTTTCCTCCTCGATTCCCAACGCGCAGCGGCACTTGCGCGCGTTGGAGCGCGCGCCCATCAGCACGATTCATGCCCTCTGCGCCCGCATCCTGCGTGAAAACGCCATCGCCGCTGGGATTGACCCGCAGTTCGCTGTGCTGGATGAAGTGGAGGCAAGGCTGCTGTTAGAAGAAACACTGGCAGGTTTTGTGCGCTCTCGTCTGCGGGCGGATGCCCTTACCTCCAACCCCTCTCCTGCTGCGCGGGGGAGGGAAGAAACGACGATGTTGACGCTCGTGCGCGAATGGGGACTGCACAAAACCGCGTCGCTGCTGCGCGACTTCGTGAACGACCGCGAGCGAGCGCTGGCGTGCTTGGACGCGATGCCATCGGAGAAGGCAGAACTGCTCGCCGTGTGGCGCGAGGCGGTCGCAGAAGAGCAGAAAGCCGCCCTGCAAAACCTGCTGAACGATGCGAGTTGGGCGGAATCTCTCAGCGTTCTTCAGCAAACACAGCCACGTGACCCTAACGATTCCGCTGCCGTCCATCGTGCTCACATCCTGGATCGTGCGATGAAAGCGGCGGACGCGTCACTGTTCACCGCTGAACGAGTGCAAGCCGTTCGTGAGATACTTTCGCATATCAACTTGCGCGCCGGTCAGCAGAAGAACTGGCTCAGTAAGGACGACTTAGCATCTGTGCGCGAGGCGTTCAAGCGGCTGCGCCTGCTGTGTCAAGCGTTTGCGGAACAGGTGGGCCATGAAAACGACACCGAGTTGGATGAACGCGCCGCTGAAGTGTCCCTCGCCTTCGCCGCCGAACTGCGCCACGCACTGGCAGCCTACGACCGCGCCAAGCGGGAGCGTTCCGTGCTGGACTTCGCCGACCTGCAACTTTATGTCCGCGACCTGCTGCGTCAGCGCCCCGACGTGCGGCAGTCGTATCAGCAGCGGTTCAAGTTCATCATGGTGGACGAGTTTCAGGACACGAACGCGCTGCAGAAAGAGATTGTGTGGATGTTAGCCGGTGTTCGGGTACGCGGGTATGCAGGTATTCGGGTAGAAGAGCACGACGCCGTGACTCGAATGCCCGAACACTCGCACACCCAAAGACCCGCCAGCCGGCTGTTCATCGTGGGCGACATCAAGCAGGGGATTTACCGGTTCCGTGGCGCGGACGTGTCAGTGTTCAATCAGACGGCGGAGGAGTTCAAGAGCGACCCGCAATGTCGTTTCTTGGAGTTGAGCAAGAACTTCCGCACGCAGCCCCCGCTGGTTGACTTCTTCAATCAAGTCTTTTCGCACCCTGCCGTGATGGGCGGGAGCGAGGGCAAGGCGTTGTATGAAGCGGCTTACGCCCCGATGGAGGCGCACCGCAGCGACACAGCGCCGACATCCTGTCGGCAGCACGTTGAATTGCTCCTGGTGAAGCAATCAAACAACGACAAACGCAGCACCGCCGAACTGCGCCCAGTGGAGGCGCACGCCATCGCGCAGCGCATCACCGAACTGGTCAGCGCAGGCGCGAACTACGGGGACATCGCGCTGCTGTTCGCCGCCATGACGGACGTGGCGACTTACGAAAACGCCCTGCGCGAACGCCGCATTCCCTATTACGTCGTCGCGGGCAGCGGACTGTATCGTCAGCAGGAGGTCAAGGACGTGCTGAGCTTTCTCAGCGTGTTGGAGAACGTCCACGACGACCTTGCGCTCATCGGCGCCCTGCGCTCGCCGTTCTTCGCGGTGTCGGATGAGACGCTTTACTGGCTGTGCCACCCGCCGCGCGGACGCTCGCTTTACGAGGAGATACTTCGCTTCGCTCAGAATGACGTAGCGGCAGATCGTCGTCCTGAGCGCAGCGAAGAATTCCATCACCACATCACCGCTGAGGAGCGCGACAAACTCCGCCGCGTCGTGCACCTTCTCGTCGCGCTGCGCGAAGTGAAGAACCGCTTGCGGCTGTCGCAACTGATCAACCTCATCCTGGAGCGGACGGGCTTCACCGCCGTCCTGCTGACGCAGTTCATGGGCGAGCAGAAGGTGTCCAACGTGCGCAAGTTGATAGACATCGCGCGCACATTCGAGCGCAAAGGCAACTTTACCTTGCAGGACTTCATCGCCCACATCGGGGAGTTCGTTGACATCGCACAGCGCGAGAGCGAAGCGGCGACGCAAGCGGAGGAAAGCAACGTCGTCAAACTGCTGACCGTGCACCGCGCTAAGGGGTTGGAGTGGCCTATCGTTTTCGTTCCCGACCTGGCGCGGGCGCGGCGCGGCGGGGGAGGCGCGGTGCTGATGCACCCGCGCTGCGGCTTCGTGGCGCAGGTCGAAGACGATGGGGGTCAACTTGCGCTGCCTTCCATCGGGCATCGCGTCCGCCGCGAAGAAAACCGCATGGAGGTCGCCGAACATCGCAGGCTGTTTTACGTGGCTGTCACCCGCGCCCGCGACCGACTCATTCTGTCCAGCGCGTTCCAGTTGCAGAAGGAGACGTGGTTGCAGTGGCTCAACGAGGCGCTGGGCGGGTTGGAGGAAACTGGGCAACTGGGAAATGGGGAAACGAGTGGTCGGGTGGCGGTGCGGTGGTTCGACCCACCTGCTGACGCGCACCCCTCATTGTCCGACACGTCGCCTCCGCCTGCATCGTCCCAACTGGATGTCGGCGCGACGAGGGTGGATGAGGAGCAACTGCGGCGGCAGGTGCAACCCGTCCCCGTGCAGTTCGAGCGCAAGTCGTGTTTCGCCGTCGCTGAGTTGTGTGATTACCTGTGGTGTCCGCAGAAATACTTCTTAGCACACGGGCAGCAGCTGCCCGCGACCGATCAATGCGTCGACTGGTCAATTGGTCAATCAATGTATGAGGAGTTGCTGAGGCGGGCGGTGGGGCTAATAACTCGCCAGCGCTCCGAAGACGTAGAGGGCATCATTCGCACCTGCCTGCGTCAGCAAGCCATCGCGAGCGACGCCGCACTCGTTGCACATCTTCATCACGTTCTCCGCCGCTTTCTGCAAAGCGACCTGTGGCGCAAGTTGTCGGGGATGAACCTACAAAGCAACGTCAACGTGCACTGGACGCTCGACGACGCGCAGGTGGAAGGGGTCATTGATTTGCTGGGAACGGATGATGGCGGTCTCGTTCACATCGCGCAACTTAAAGCGGTCAACCCGCGCCACCCATGGGAGGAAATCGTCCATCGCTTTGAAGTCGGTCTGTTATGTGAAGCGGGGCGCGCGCTGTCGGGGCGGGCAGTGGGGAGTGCGACGATCTATTACTTCGAGGACGGACGCGAGGGGATCGTTCCTCTCGTTCCTTTCCCACCGAGGGCGACAGAGGTCATCACCCACATTCGTCGTGCAGCGTTTGGCAGACGGGCGGACGCGCCGTGCGCCGCTTGTGGGCACGCGTGGGCGTGCCTGCTGCGCTCGCGCTTGACAGCGTGAAAATCGTCCCGTATAATCAGGGCAATTCCTTTTAGGGAATCGCCCTTGCCGACTCGTTGACATCACGCCGTAGGCAAGTCGTCGTCCTCGGGCGTTTTTGCGGTTCGAGAACGAGGACGACGATGAGGACGAGGACAATTTTTGAGGGAGGATACACCATGGCTATCCAACGCATCGCCGTCCTGACCAGCGGAGGGGACGCGCCCGGCATGAACGCGGCTTTGCGGGCGGTAGTGCGCTACGCGATTTATCACGGCGTGGAAGTCGTAGGCGTGCGGCGGGGCTACGCGGGGCTGATCGCGGGCGATTTTGTCCAGATGCACTTAACGTCGGTGTCAGGCATTTTGCATCTGGGCGGGACGATCCTCAAATCTTCGCGCTGCGAGGAGTTCAAGACAAGCGAGGGACGCCAGCGGGCTATCGTCCACCTCGACAGGGGACAGGTAGATGCCCTGATTGTCATCGGCGGCAACGGCACGACGACGGGCGCGGCGGACCTCAGCGAGATGTGGGACAAACCCGTGATGGGCGTCCCCAGCACGATTGACAACGACCTCTACGGGACGGACTACACCATCGGCTTCGACACCGCTGTGAACACCGCGCTGGAAGCCATTGACCGCCTGCGCGACACAGCGGCGTCACACGACCGCCTGTTGTTCGTGGAAGTCATGGGGCGCGACGCCGGGTTCATCGCGCTGCTCACCGGTTTGGCCGGGGGGGCAGAAGGTATTCTCATTCCTGAAATCTCCGGCGACCTTGATGGCTTGTGCGAGACCTTGGTGGCGGGCAGGCGACGCGGCAAGCAGAGCAGCATCGTCGTTGTCGCCGAGGGCAACGAAACCGGCGGGGCGTTTGCCGTCGCCGAGCAGGTCAAAAAGCGCGTCGGCTTGGATTATCGCGTGTGCGTGTTAGGGCATGTGCAGCGGGGCGGCTCGCCGACGGCAGTTGACCGCCTGCGTGCCAGTCGCTACGCGGCGTGGGCGGTGCAGGCGCTTCTCGATGGCGAACGCGGCAAGGTTGCGGGCGAGGTCAAAGGCGAACCGACCCTGACCCCGCTGCGCGAGGCGTGCTCTCGAAAGAAGGATGTTGATATGAGCCTGTATGCACTGGCGCGGATATTGTCCAGTTGAGTTGCGGGTTGGGCGGTTACCGCAACGCGC
>JANWYM010000037.1:0-10073 GCA_025055355.1 Abditibacteriales bacterium | reverse complement strand
GCCGGGCGCGTTTTTTTGGCCTGTTGGTGGGGGGGTCGCCCCCCCCCCCAACCCCCCCCCCCCCCAACTCAACACAGGGAGGCTTTGCTTGAGCAAACCGCGGGTCTGGTATCTTCCCACGCCGTCGCACACGCAGCGGGTTTTTCGGCAGGAGACGTATGAGCGGCTGCTGCGCAACTTCGACGTGACAGTAAACCCAAACACGCAGAACTACACGACTCAGGAGGTGGAAAAAGGCATCGCTGATTTCGAGGCGCTGGTCACTGGCTGGGGGACGCCCCCGCTGAGTGAGAAAGTGTTTCAACGGGGCAAGCGGCTGAAGATGATTGCCCATTCGGCGGGGTCGGTCAAGGGTATGTTGACGGCAGAGATTGTCGAGAAGTATCTCAAGCCGCGTGGAATCTGCGTGTTCAGCGCGAACGGCGCGATTGCCCTCAACGTGGCGGAACACACCATCGGCGCGTTGATCGCGATGAGTCGCCGCTGGTTCGACCACGCCCTCAACATCCGCGAGAAGGGCCTCTGGCGCGACAGCCGCATCCCCACGACGGGACAATACCTGCGCGGGGCGACGGTGGGCATCGTCAGCGCGAGCAAGGTCGGGCGCGAGGTCATTAAACTGCTTCAGCCGTTTGACGTGAAAATTCTCGTTTACGACCCTTATCTGAGCGAGTGGGAGGCGGGGCGGTTGGGTGTGGAGAAGGTGAAACTGAACGATTTATTCAGCCGTGCCGACTTCGTGACCGTCCACGCGCCGAACATCCCCGAGACGCGCAAGATGATTGGGCGGCAACAGTTGCGGCGGCTGCGCGACGGCGCGGTTTTTGTGAACACTTCGCGCGGCGCCGTCGTCGACCACGACGCGCTTTACAAGGAGGCAGGGACCGGACGGATTCAGGTGCAACTCGACGTGACCGACCCTGAGCCGCTGCCACCCGACCATCCGCTGCGCAAACTGCCCAACGTCGTCATCACACCGCATATATCGGGAGCGGGCAACTATGGCTACCTGCGGATTGGGGACACCACCGTTCAGGCGTTGGAGGATTTCTTCGCGGGCAAGCCGGTGGCGGGACAAGTGCGGCTGGACGACTGGGCGCGGCTGGCGTGAACGACGGTTAATGGATCAATGAAACGATGTCATGGTGAGCGGAGCGAAGCCATCTCCTCCGCAGGAGACGACTTTGCTTCGTTCCTCGCAGCCGCTCCGCTCCTCGCAATGACATTTTCACCCGGCGGAGATGGCGTCATTGCGCTCGCCATGACGGCAACCGCGTCACTCTTGGACTGGTCAGAATTCCTTCGTAGCGCACCCCAGCGGCATGGAGGAGTAAAGCGAACTGGGCAAAGGTGCGACCTACTTAGTTCGCTTTCGTCAGACATCGCCAACTGACAACTCATACGGAGGAACAAGGATGCACCAAAGACGGACGGTTGTAGCGATAGTCGTATGGATGGTGGCAGGTGTCGTAACGGTAGCGCGTGCGCAGTTGGACGAACTCGACCCGACGCTGTTGGGCATGGGGGGTTTTGGGGTGTGGGGCACGGAAACGCCGGCGGTGGCTTTGCCGACGACGTTCACGTTCAACCCGGCGGCTTTGGGAGCGTTACGAACGTTTCTTAAGGCAACGCGTGGCTTTGAACTGGACATCGGACATTACACCTTTCGGGAAGGTCCCGAGGTCACTTTGAATGTTGTGAACTTTTTCTTTCCCGTGAAGAACGGGTTGGTGCGTCTTTCCCGCTTTGGGCTGCACTCCAGCACGGCGGAGGCAAGAGCCTTGCCCGTCGGGGTCACAGCGCGCTTGCCCAGCGGCAACGCCCTGGAAATCTCTTATGGGTATCAACTCAATCCGCAATGGCACGTAGGACTGGTGCTGGTCCCCATAGAGAAGGTGCGCACCCTCCTCAAGGACGGCGACGTGCTGCTGGCGCACGGCGAAGCCAAGTCGCGGTTTCAATGGCGGGCGGGCGTTCACTATCAGCCGAATGAGCAATGGAGCGCGGGCGCGGTGTTGGCGTGGGAACGACTCGGCAGCCGCGTGGAACTGCAGCCTGCGGCGACGGGTTTGCCTGTGCCGATAGAGGTCACGCGAAAATACCGCAATATCATCACTATCATCGGGGCAGCCTACCAAGTCCGCAGGGGCACGTTTCTCATTGGCAACTGGGAAAAATACCGCCTGACCGGACCGAACATCAACGAAGACTTGGACATCCTCTACTACGGCGTGACGCAGTTTCTGAGCGAGGCAGGCACATCCATCACCATCGGCTCCTTGCAGCGCGGCTTCTTTGTCTCTGGCAACTACGTGCGGGGCAAGGTCACGCTTGGTTTTTCCTACTCCCCCCGCGCCAATCGCCGTTTGGAGGAGTTCATCGGGCGGAGCAAAGGCGGCTACGTGTGGGTTGCCATCAACTACTGAAATGGCATCTGAACTCATCTCGATCACGGGGTTTTCCCTCATAGACTTAGCCGTGTTTGCCATCAGCCTGCTGGTGGGGATCGGGTTCTACGGCGTTTATGGGTGGCTGGGGCGGCGCCCCGTAGACCTGTGCTTCGCCAACATGCTGTTGGGCACGGCGCTTTACGCTTTCGCCGCTCTGATAATAGACAGCGCGAACGCGCCGCAAGTGGCACTCTTCTGGACACGCATCGCCTACCTGTCGGCGACCTGGGTGATGGTTTCCCTGCTCCATTTTATGCTTGAGTTCTTAGGAGAGCGCGGACCATCCACCCGGCGCGTGATGACGGGGTTCTACATCTTTGGAGGCGTGGTGGCTGCACTCAGTTGGTCGCCCCATTTTCTTTATCCCCGCGCGCACGTCAATCCGGTGCGGAGTTGGGTGAACGTCGCGCCGTGGCTGCCCGAACCAGGACCGCTGCAATTGGTTTTCGTGGCGTTCTGGTTCGCGTCATGCATTTACGGGACCTACAAACTCTACCGCCGACCGGAATCACCCCTCTCTACGCCCAGCCGCATCCACAGCACGCGACCTTTGCTCTTTGGCTTCTTGCTGTTGATGATTTTTGGCACGATAGATACAATCTTCGCCACCCTACGTATCTGCACGATTAACTTCGCTATGATAGGCATTTTGAGTGTTTGCCTGCCAGCGGGGGCGACGTTGGTGCAACAGATTCTGAGCGCCGAGATGGAACGGCAGCGACTGGCGGAGGCGCTCCGCGCCCGTGACCGCGCCGTGCGCGAGGTGGCGCATGAATTCAAAGGGGCGCTCACGCCGATTGGCTTGGCGGCGTCAGCCCTACTCGACCGACCGGAGCAGTTTAACGAGCAAAGCCGCGCCGACATTCTGAGGGTCATCGTGGACGAAACACAGCGCCTCACACGCCTCATCAACAATATGCTGGACATCGCACGCTTGGAAGCCGGGCGACCGGTCGAGCTGCGGCTGGATCACGTGAACCTCCCCACATTGATAGAATCGGTTGTGGAGGCGCAACGCATTCGTTCCAGCAAGCATCACATCGAGGTGGAGATCCTCGCTGATATTGGCGACGTGACCATTGACTCTGACAAGGTCCACCAGATTTTGACGAACCTCGTGGACAACGCGATTAAGTATTCGCCTGACGGCGGCACGGTGCGGGTGCAGGTTGACAAAAGCAACGGCGACATCGCCATTCGCGTGTCCGACGAAGGGATTGGCATGACCAAAGAACAGCAGGCGGTTATTTTCCAGCCCTTCCATCGCGTCGTGGACCCCTCGCGCCGAATCGCAGGCACAGGCATCGGGCTGCACCTCATCAAAGCCCTCGTCGAGGCGCACGGGGGCAAAATCTGGGTCGAAAGCGAATACCAACGCGGCAGCACCTTCACCTTCACCCTGCCCCAGCAGAACGGGCACGCTTAGAAGCGTATCCGAAAACCGGGTAGCGCAGGCTTTCAGCCCCCATAAAATGCCGACAGGATGCCGGCCCTACGGGGTTTTCGGACCGGCTCTTAGAGGCTATCCCCAAACCCCCATTGAAATAGGGGGCTGCCGTTGCCAAACCCGCCTGTGCGGGTTACGCGCCCGAGCCGCACAGGCGGGGTTCGTATCATCGGCCTTCGGTTTCCATCGGCGGAGGTTTGGGAAGAAGCGCTTAAACTCAAGCCCGGTCGGGGACGCTCAACCCCGACACTTCAACTCCTGCATGATGTTGTCGGTCTCTCGATACGCCTCTTCCACCCACTCCACGATCTTGTCGGGTTCAGGAGAGTACTCCAGTTCAATGCTCACCACGCCGTCGTAGCCGGTGTCACGGATGGCAGCGAGGTATTTCTTGATGGGTGTGACGCCGCGACCGGGCGGCATATCGCCGTGCTTTTTGCCATCGCAGTCGGACAGGTGGACATGACCAATCCAGCCCTTGAGTTTGGCGATGTCTTTGAACGGCGTGCGGACAAGGTACAGATGAGAGATGTCGCAGTTGGCGCGGACGGTCTGCGGCATGTTCACATCGTTGAGGAACTTCACCATGTTGTCCACGCTGTTGATGAGGCTCAGGTCGAACGGCTCCAGTTCCATCACGATTTCCAGACCCAACGACTTAGCGTATTTACCCAGCGTCCTGACGTTCTCGACGCCCAGCCGCCATTGTTCGGCGGGCGGGATGACCTCTTGCTGCCAGATGTATTCGCCCAAGACAAGCAGCAGATTCTTCGCGCCCCATTCGTAGCACAAATCAAGGTAACGCTTGCAGCGGTCCACATGGAACCGCTGCACCGACGGGTTGAAGTCAATCAATCCGACGGCGACGCAGCAAACGGAGATAATAGGCAGCCCTTCATCCGCGCAGGTGTCACGGATGAGCCGTCGCTCCTTCACGTCAATGTCCAAGGGATCGGTAAAGATGTCAATCGTGTCAAAGCCGATGCGCTTCGTCTGCTGAATCCCCCACTTCGTCGGGCGTCCCGCTTGCGCCCAGGCGGAGTTGATCAGTCCGAGTTTCATGTGTCCCTCCCTCGAAAATCATCGTCGTCCTCGTCGTCCTCGTTCTCGAACCTCAAAAAACTACCGACGACGAGGACGACGACGAGGACGATTTTCATCCGGCATAGTGTCCCCTGGGGGACATGGATGAGTCCTCCGAAAGTGCCTGTCATGGCGAGCGCAGCGAAGCCATCTCCTTCACTGCAGTCCTCTCCCCCACAGGGGATTGCTTCGCTCCGCTTGCAATGACAGGCAAGGCGGACGGCTGCGCTCCGCTCGCCACGACATTATCGCACCGCGTAGTGTCCCCATCGGCGCCTGTAAAAGTTTGAAATCGCGTCTCTCAATTATGCCTGCTTGGGGCGGGGGAGTCAAGCCACTTTGCGTTGCGCTTGACAGCCAGCGGAACGAGCGACTATAATGGTCTTGAAAGGAATGAGTCACTATGGCAAGGCAGTCGGAATGGAAGATTTGGTGGTGGACGACGGGCGCTGCCGCTTTTCTGTTGGTGGTCAGTTTGGGCTTGCTCAACGCGTTGGGCGGCGACTCGAGCGAGTCACTGTATCGGCAGGCGGAGAAATGGCGGCAGAGGGGCGAGTATGAGCGGGCGCTGCGCCACTATCGCTTGCTGGTCAACAATCGCCCGCGCAGCGAGTGGGCGGACGACGCGCTGTTCCGCGAGGGGGAGATTCTCAGCACGCGCTTCAAACGTCACCGTCAAGCCGTTGAGGTGTATCGGGAGTTGGTGGACAAGTATCCTGATAGCCCGCGCGCGGGCGACGCGCTGATGGCGTTGGGCGCCATCGCCTACTTTGACCTTCAGGACTACGCCATTGCGCGGGCGGCGTATCAGGAGGCCTTGGAGAAGTTTCCCGCCAGTCGCCGTTTGTGCGCGGATGCGTTGCTGATGTTGGGACGCATGGAGTTCGACCAGGGGAAGGCAGACGCCGAGCGATATTTCCTGACGCTGCTGAAGGATTACCCGGACAACAAAGACCGCTGTGCTGAGGCGCAGTTGTATATCGCCCGCCTCTACTGGGAAATCAAGCGCGACCCCACGCGCGCGCTCGCGGAGTATCGCAAGGTGATGGACAACTATCCCCACACCCGCCAAGCCGACGAAGCCAAGCGTGCGTGCGGTCTGATCTACTACGAGCAAGCGAGCGCGGCGCAAAGGAAAACGTTCCTGCATCTGCCCAGTGTCACAGCGGATGAGCCGGCGGAGTTCGATGAATTAACTTTGCTCCGCGCGGTGCGCGCCTGCTTAGCAGGACAGGGCGTGCGCGCTGCCCCCGTGTGGTTGATGGGGCTGTCAGGCGTGGCGTTTCAGTTCGTCTATGGCGAGAACGTTTCCGCCGCCCTCCCACTCTACCTGCGTGAGCCGTTGAATCCAATTTGCGAAGCCTACGGGGTGCGCTATGAGTATGCAGCCACCGATGTGTTCCAAGACGCGCTCACGCGGCTCAAGGGGGAGTTGATGCGCCGTCGCCCGCTGCTGTTGTTTCTCGCGCCAGCGCCGGGCTGGGTTGCCGTCATCGGCTATGATGAAGGGACGCAACGCGTGTCGGTGCAAGGGCGCGGGATGCGCATGCAGACCTATTCTTACCAAGAGTTGGCGCAACGATGGAAATCGCCGCCGCTGCCGTTTGAGACAAGTGCCAAAGGGCGTTACGCCTTCTACATCTTCGCGCAGCGCGTCCCGCAAGCCGACCGCGCTCGCGCCATCGCGCGCGCCTTGCAGTCCGCGTGCCGCTGGATGCGCGAGGAGCGCAGCGGCAAGTGGGTGGTGGGACTGCATGCCTACGACCGCATCATTGCTGAACTGAAAGCAGCCGCCCAATCCCCTGATAGGGCACCTCCCACGATGACAGCATTACAGCCCGCGTTTTTGTCGTTCTATGAGTCGGCGCGCACTGCCGCCGCGTTGTTCCTCGACCAAGCCGCCGCTGAGATGAGCGGCGAGTCGCGCGAGCGGCTGCTGCGTGCCGCCGAACACTACCAGCAATCGGCGCAACTGTTCAAAGACCTTCGGAACCTTGTCGCGGAAGCCGGCGCGCCGGCGGTTGCCGATGCGTCTGCTCCCTCCGTGCCGGAGTCCCCGCCGCCGTTCCCCTATGAACAAGCCGCCTCCCTGTTCGAGCAGATTCGGGAACTGGAGGAGAAGGCGGTCGAGGAAATGGAGGTAGTAGGGACAGTCAGATAACCGACACACAGCCGAATCTGCCAGACTTCTCCGTCTTGTTGCTACGTCACCCATCGCGCCGCGACGGCGTCGTGGCTACCTTTTCGGGCTGCCACGTTTTCGGAGAGGCTCTCAACCCGTGCCGTCTGGGAACAGCCCTCCTTCACTCCCTCATCCCTTTCACGGCCCATCGGCACGCCAACCTCCTAAGAAACCGCTGGATGTCTCGTCTCTCCTCTTGAGCACACAGCCAACACTGATATAGGTTGCCGCCGAGTTGCCGAATGCCTTCCGCGCCTATCACCTCTCTCAGAGACGCCCTGACCAGGAGAACAGCGGGGTGATGGGCGCAATAATATTCGTGGTCGCCTACATCCGTTGCCATCCCTTGCCAGAGCGTTTCATTTCCGTCAGCGTCAATGTAGTGTTTCAAAACATATCCTCCGAAGCCATTCATCTCATCCCCTGTTATCGGCAGAAAGGCGGTGCCGCTTGAATATTCAATCCAGCACATCAGGGGGACGATAATGGAATAAGGAGATAGGAGCGTGAGGCTCCTACCGAACGCTAAAGGGTCCGTGAGGAGGTGAGAGAGATGGTTCAATTGATGCCCGTCGTCAGCGATCCTCCCGCCGAGCGGGTGGTGATGCACAATCACAACGAGATTCGGGCGCAAGCGATGAATGCCATTCGTCGCCTCGCTGAGGTGGCTCAGGCAAGGATGGCTACCGTCACGCATCAGGGACAAACGGTGGCGCGGGCGGAGGTGCTCAACGAACTCGCGGACAAACTGGAGAAGAACGAGTTTGTCTTAGCCGTCGTTGGGGAGTTCAGCCGGGGCAAGAGCACGCTCATCAACGCGCTGTTAGGTTATCCCGACTTGCTGCCCACTTCCATTGAGCCAACGACCGCCGCCATCACCCTTATTTCCTACGGCGAGACACCGACGGCTTCGGTCGTGTTCGCTGACGGCACGGTGAAGGAAGACATCTCTCTCGAGGAACTGCGCGCCTACGTGCGCGGGGCGAACCTGGACGGCAGCGACCTGAAGACACGCTTGACGCAGCGCGTGCAACAAGCGCAGAGGGAAAACCGCCTGCACCAGTTGTCTTACGAAGACCTCAGCCGTGAAGCCCAAGCGCAACTGCACCGAACGGTCAGCGGACGACGGGTGAAGGAAGTGCGCCTCACGCTGCCCTCGCCATTCCTCAAGGACGGCATCTGCCTGGTGGACACCCCCGGCATCGGCTCCGTCAACCCCGAGCATGGGGAGGCGACGCGCCACTTCGTTCATCGCGCCGACGCGGTGATTTTTCTCATCAACACCGACCCGGTTATCTCCGCGAGCGAGTGCAACTTCCTCGCGTTTTTGCGCGACCACGTGCGGCGCTTCCTGTTTGCCGTGACCAAGATTGACCGCTTCACTGAGGAGGAACGCGAACAGTCGCTGGCTTACACCTGGCAGACCATCGTGAACTTCGCCGACATTCAAAACCCGCCCATCTTCCCCATCTCAGCGCGGCTGGCGTTGGAGGGGCGGCAGGAGAACAACCCCGCGAAGTTGGCGCAGAGCGGCTTCCCGGCGTTCGTGCGCGCCCTGGACGTTTTTCTCGTCCGCGAGCGGGGACAGGCGTTCGTGCGCGAACAGGTGGCGCACGCCCTGCGGCATCTGACCGACCTGCGCAACGCGGTGGAGATGGAGTGGGAGGGTTTGACAGTGCCGCTGGAGGAGTTGCAGCAGCGCATCGCCGCCACCCGCCCCGAACTGGAGAAGGCGCGCCAAGCCTACCAAGACATCCTCCGATCGCTGGAGCGCACCACCCAGGACATCCTCCGATCGCTGGAAGGACCGGCGGGCATCAACTTCATGCGGCTCTCCATGCGGCTGCAAGAGGATGTGCTAAAACAGGTGGACGAGTATGACTGGAAGCAGTTGCGCCACGCCTCGGAACTCATCCCGCTGTTCGTGCGCGACCGCCTCACCCAGGAGTTGGGGCAGAAGTTGAGCGAAATCACCGACCGCGTGCTGCAACTGCGCATTGACGTTTTAAGCCAGTGCCGCAGCATCGTCTCGGAGATGAGCCAGAACGTCGGCTTGCACTTCCGCAGTCTGCGCACCCCGCGCGAGATGGACATCGAGTTCGACTTCGATACCAACGCGTTTTACGACGAACTGAAAAAGGTCAGCACCATTACCATCGGCAGCACGCTCGCCCTGACCATCGCCAGCGTCGCGCTGTTCGGCGGCATGGGCGCGGTAGTTATGTTGGGCGGACTGCTCGCCGGCACCACCCTGACGCCCGTGCTGCGCCACCGCGTGCGTCAGCAACTCAAAAGGGAACTCCCGAAACCCTTGAGCGAGTTAAGCCACACCTTGCTGCAAAATATCAAAGCCGAAGTGCTCCAACACCTTCAGCAGTTCCAAACCGATGTGAGCCGCATGTTGGACAGCGCGATGAGCAGCGTGGAAGACACCCTGACGCAGTTGGAAAAAGAAGCCTCTTCCACCGAGTTCAACACTGCCGAGCGTCGCGCTACCCTCGCCGCCCAACGCGAGACGCTGGCGCAAATTGAGGACGAATTGACGCTGCTCATCGGACCGGGGTGGTAAACGGAGGGGCGTTGGTCATCTCTCAACGGAGACATCGCGCTCCATAAAGATGTCATGGCGAGTGCAACGAAGCCATCCCCTCCGGAGGGGGTTGCTTGGCTTCGTTCCTCGCAACCGCTATGCTCCTCGCAACGACATTTCAACTTACTGAAGGAGAAGGCTCCGCTGCGCTCGCCGTGACGTTAGGGGGAAGGGCGAAAAGCCCCTGTGGGTCGCTCCCGTGACTCCCCTCGGCGGAGGAAGAGGATGTCAGCAACGGCGTAACCTTTGGGAGGCATCGCTAAGGGCTTAGAGCCTCTCCACAAACTCTCCCCTCCTGACCAGGGAGGGGTCAGGGGAGGT
>JANWYM010000379.1 GCA_025055355.1 Abditibacteriales bacterium | reverse complement strand
TGGCATCGGTCCGGCGGGGACGGGGAAGACGTATTTGGCGGTTGCGATGGCAGTGGCTGCGCTGAAGGCGAAGAAAGTCGCCCGCATCATCCTCACCCGCCCCGCCGTGGAAGCCGGCGAGCGGTTGGGTTTTCTGCCCGGCGATTTGCAGGAAAAAGTAGACCCCTACCTGCGTCCCCTCTACGATGCCCTCTACGAAATGCTGGACATGGAGAAAGCGCAGAAGTATCTGGAGCGGCGCATCATCGAGGTCGCGCCGTTAGCGTATATGCGCGGGAGGACGCTCAACGATTCGTTTATCATCATGGACGAAGCCCAGAACACGACCACCTCGCAGATGAAGATGTTTCTGACCCGCATGGGGTTCGGCTCCAAAGTTGTCGTGACCGGGGATGTAACGCAAATTGACTTACCTTCTGGCAAGATATCCGGTCTGAACGCTGTGCGCGAGATTCTCGCCGGGGTGCCGGGGATTGAGTTCATCTACCTCACAGACCACGACGTCGTGCGGCACAAGTTGGTGCAGAGGATTATTCAGGCGTATGAACTCTACGAGCGCAAGCAGCATGACTCGTTAAACTCCGCGCCTGCCCAGGAGGGGGTGACAGCAACAGCGCAGCATGTGGGACAAGTTGCCCCTTTGTCCTCCATGAACGGGGACAGTGTGAAGACAGAGGAGGTCCTGCCGAATGTTCAGCCCCGTGAAGAAGAACGTCAGCAAAATGCTGACCTTTCAGTTGCATCCCAAACTTCCGCAGTATTATAAGGCGGCTATTGCCCTTGTCAGTGTCGTGATATTGACCGCGATTTTGTGGGTGCGCTTACCCAGCCAAACGGTGACGCTCAAGGTCGGCGACGTAGCGATGGAGGACATCCGCGCCCCCCGCAGCGTGTTGGTCGTGAACCGCCGCGAGACGGAACGCCGTCGCCGCGAAGCCGCCGAGTCCGTCCCCCCGCAGTATCCGACTATTGACCCGACGGTGAAAGAGGAGGCGCTCCAGCGCGTGCGCGCCACTTTCCAGACCGTCCGCGCCTTTCAAGCGGACGCCAGACGCCTTGCGATGTTGAAAGACAGGCTCGCCCCGATGCGGCTGTCGGACGGCGCGCTGCAGACGCTCCTACGCGCCTCCCCCTCCGACGTAGACCGTCTGGCGCAGGAGACGGTCGCACTCGTGACCGCCGTTTACACGCGGCACTATCCCCAGATTCGCAGCAAAACCGATGACCTCAAACTGGCGCATCAGCGCATCGCGCAAGAGGTCAAAAAACTCCGCGTGCCGCCCGCGCACCAGTCAGTCATCGCCCAAATCGCCCGCCGCGTCGTGCGGGTGAACTCGATGTTCAACGAGGAACTGACCGAGAAAGCGCGGCGGAAGGCGATGCGCGCGGTGAAGCCCGTGACCTTCACGGTGCAGCGCGGCGAACTCATCGTGCAACGCGGCGAGGAAATCACCCCCGAGATCATGGACAAACTCGTCGCCTTGGGACTGGTGCGGGGCAAGGTGAACTGGATAGAGTTGTTTGCGCTGTTCGCGCTCTCGGCGTTTTTGCTGGTCATCGTGGCGATTTACGTTTATCAGCACGTGCCCCAAGTCTACCGCGAACCCCGCCTGCTGGCGTTGCTGGCGCTCGTGCCGTTAGTGGGCATGTCGGTGTTCAAACTGGGCAGGGTTTTTGCGGGTCTGGAGCCCATCTTAGCCGCTCAGGTGACAGCCGCCGTCGGGATGTTGATTGCGATTCTGCTGAACGCGCAGTTGGCGATGGTGGTCGCGCTCGCCGTCAGCATCTTGACGACGATGATGATGTCGCCCGCCGAACTATCGCAGTGCCTCACGTCCTTGGGCGGGGCGATCGTGGGGATTTACTGCGTCACCTCGATTGCCTCCCGCAAGCAACTGATCAAAACGGGGTTCGCCCTGGCAGGCACCAACGTCTTTTTAGCCATAGTGTTCGGCGTGTTACAAGGCGCGCCGGGGATGGATCTTTTGCTCAACTGCGGCTGGGGGGTCATCAATGGGGTGGCGTGTGTCATCATCACCTTGGGCGCGGTGATGTTTTTGGAGCGTCCGTTCGGCATCACGACGCACCTGCGCCTGCTGGAACTGTCCGACCCCAACGAACCCATTTTGCGACGGATGCAGATGGAAGCGCCGGGCACGGCGACGCACAGCCTCCTCGTCGGCAACCTCGCCGAGAGCGCGGCAAAAGCCATTGGCGCGGACGCCCTGTTCTGCCGCGTGGCGTGTCTGTATCACGACATCGGCAAACTCAAGCGTCCCCATTGCTTCGCGGAGAACCAGTTCGGCGGGGACAATGTGCACGACCGCATCAACCCCAGCCTCAGCGCGCTCGTCGTCATCGCGCACGTCAAAGACGGCATCGAACTCGCCAAACAACTCAAACTCCCCCAGCCGATTATTGACATCATCCCCCAGCATCACGGCACCTCGTTGGTCAGTTTCTTCTACCAGCGGGCGGTGGAGAGTCAGGGCGGCGACGTGCGCGAAGACCATTTCCGCTACCCTGGACCCAAACCGCAGACGAAGGAAGCCGCCATCATCATGCTCGCCGACAGCGTCGAAGCCGCCGCGCGCACCCTCGCCAAACCGACGCCCAACCGCATCGAACAGTTGGTGCGCAGCATCATCCGCAGCCGACTGGAGGACGGGCAGTTGAGCGAGTGCGACATTACGCTCATGGACCTCGAGCGCATCACGCAAACGTTCACGCACGTCCTCCAAGGCTTGCTGCACAGTCGAGTCGAGTATCCCGACGCGCCGTGGGGAGAGAAACACGATGCCCGTGCAAGTGGATATCCGGGGGCGCTGCCCGCGCCGCCTCCAAGAGTGGGCGCGGCGCGCGGCTTGCGCCGCATTGCAGGCCGAGAGGATTGAGACCACCAGACCCCAGACCGCAGCGTCACGAGACCCCAGAACGTCCGACTTCAACTCGTGCGGTCAGCGGTCAGAGGTCAAGGGTCATGTTGAACTCAGCCTGTGGCTCACCACCGACCGCATCATCCAGCGACTCAACCGCCGATACCGCCGCGTGGATGAGCCGACCGACGTGCTTTCGTTTCCGCAAATTGAATGGGAAAATGGGGAGGCGGGGAAGTGGGGAAATTGGGCAGTTGACAACACTGTGCATCTGGGCGATGTGGTCATTTCTCTGCCGATGGCGCGACGACAGGCGTTGCAGCACGCATGGTCTTTTGAGGAGGAGTTGGCGTGGCTGGTCGTTCACGGCGTCTTGCATTTATTGGGCTATCAGGACGCAACGGAGAAGGAACGGGAGAAGATGCTGAAGCGGCAGGAGGAGATATTGACAATGATGCGTGAGGTGTGAAGCGTGAAACGTGAGGCGTGCATCTTGAAAGTTACGCGGTTGCTGACATCTTTTTCCTCGTCCTAACGAAGGTGTCTGTTATGGCGAGCGCATGACACGGCAAGAAGTCGGCATAACGTTTTCACGCGGCGGGGATGGCGTCGCCGCGCTCGCCATGACATCAGGAGCCAGAGCAAAAAGCCCCTACGTTTCACGCCTCACGCTTCACCTCTCACGTTTGACGTTTGACGTTGCACCCACCATGTTTCCCCTCATCCTCGCCAACCTATTGCTCCTTCTCGGCGGCGTGTTGATGGCGGTGGAGATCGCGTTTGTGGCGGTTGGGCGGCGACGGGCGCGGCAGTGGGCAGAGGAGGGAGGGCAGGGCGGGCGAGTTCTCCTGGACCTGATGAAAGACCCGCTGCACCTGCGGACGGCGCTGCTGCTGGCGGTGACGATAGCGCTTTACACCGCCAGCGCGCTGACGACGCACATCATTCTCAGGCTGAATGGGGCGTGGTGGGTGCACCTGATTGCGGCGCCGATGCTCATGTCCCTGGTGATGGTGCTGCCTGCGCTTTACGCCTTGCAGCACCCGGAAAGCGTGGCTCGCCGCAGCGTGCCGCTGGTCTATGCCGCGCACCGCCTGCTGTCCCCGCTCGTCGCGCTGGTGAACGGATTGGCTCATTGCGGCGCGCGCCTGATCGGTCGACATCGGTGGCATCGAGCGGTGACGGAGGAGGAGATCCTCACCGCCATTGACGTCGCCGAAGAACAGGGCGTGATCGCCGAGGATGAGAAGACGATGCTGCACGGCGTCATTACCTTTGGCGATAAGACCGTGCGGGACGTGATGGTGCCCCGCGCCGCCATGGTGTGCGTGGACGCCTCCGCGACGCTGCGCGATGCGTTGCAACGGCTGATACAGGAGAAGCATTCGCGGGTGCCCGTCATAGACGGCGACGCGGCAAAAGTCGTCGGTATCGTTTATGTCAAAGACCTCCTGCCGTTCGTGCGCTGGGGACGCCTGGACGAGACCGTCCAGAAGGTGATGCGCGCTCCCTACTTGATCTTTGAGGGGAAGAAGGTCTCGGACCTGCTCGCGGAGTTTCAACGCCACCGCCGCCTCATGGCGATTGTCCTCAGCAAGGAGGGCGAAGCGGTCGGGTTGGTCACCATTGAAGACCTGCTCGAGGAAATCGTCGGGGAGATTCTGGATGAGTATGACGTTGATGAGGGTAATTAGGTGAAGTTGAGTGGCTACCCCCTCATCCAACGACGTCGTTTTCTCCCCTGTGGGGGAAGAGCCCTTGGACGACTTAGACCCTTACATCACCATCGGACTCGTCATTGTATGCCTGCTGATGGTCGCACTGTTCTCCCTGGCG
>JANWYM010000378.1 GCA_025055355.1 Abditibacteriales bacterium | reverse complement strand
AGTGTAGGTCGTCGTGTTCCCGCCCTCCGTCTTCGTCAGACGATTCCCCACTTTGTCGAAGGTGAGGTCTGCGTCACGGTGTCTTGGGAGCTGGGCTCTTATGCCTCCGACAACAACGCCAGCGTCTCGGATGGGGAAAGGAGGCGGGGCAGGACAGCCTGTTGATAGGGCGGCTTCAGGTGGGAGACCATCCGATGAAAGCGCACGGACAGCACAGCTTCCTGTTCCCGATACTGTTTAATGAGTCCTCGGTCCAGGGTCACCACCGCTGCCGCACCCAATGTGCGAGAAGCGGTATTCAGACCGAACGAGGCGTAGGCGATCACCAGAGCGTCTTCGCGGGTGATGCCATGCTCGCGCAGCCGCCGCGCCCAGCGGCGCAGGTAACGACCCGGCGTGAGAGTCACCAGAGGATCCAACAGAACTGCCGCAATACGCTCGTCACGACGACGCGCCGCGTGGACGGCTTCGGGCGTGACGCCCACTCTCCTGCCAGCGGTCAGGAGGGCTTGATACACGCTGATGGCTTGCAGTTGGTCGTCAGTCGGCGGGCGACCGGCGACGAGGCGCACCGTCGCTTCGAACGCGCCGCGCACGATGCCTTTGTCCAGCAGAAACGTAGTCGGCGCTGGCATCTCGCTCTGGCTCCTTGGCTAACTCGTCCATCGCTTCGCGGAAGGCCTCCTCCCATAGCGCCGTGCGTTGCTCCTCCGACAGAGCAAGATACTCTTCCACCGTGCGCCCGTCGGACATACGATAACTGCTGTCCACGTCGCCCAACTCCCCTTTCACCCGACGGGTAAACGCCTCCAGCCGCGCGCGCGGGTCGGAGGGCGACAGGAGGGTGAGCCGCGACGCGCCCACCTGCAGTAGCACCTCTTGATTCTCTCTCATCCCCACCTGCCGCGCCACCTCCGCCGGGATGCGAATGCTGCCGTCGGCTTCCGCCCTGAGACGAATCGGCTCCTGCGCCATGACCCGTCACCTCCGCGCTCCATTCTACCCTCTCCCGCTGTCCCTGTCAATGTTCTGGTTGTCAAAGAGCAAACGACTTGACACGACTATCCGCTGTTGTTGATGTGTTTTCAACCGCCCACGTTGCCCTTGTAGGTCACGCTCGTCAGTCGGAATAACTCGTCGTAACCGTAGGTTGCAGTGGCAGTGAAAGTCTCCTAATTGTCAAAGCGCCTAAGCCTTCATCTAGGAGAGCCTACCTTTGCCCTTCTAACGATTAGAGGCCCCAAGACTAAACCTTGAACGATGACAAACAACAGCATGGGGAAATGTAGATCTACCATCATGATCAAAATAAGAAACGAAATTGCGCAAACGGAGGGCAACAAGGAATATCTGAGAGCCCACAAAGATTCAATGAATCTACTGCGGCATGTTCTGCGCAGGTCGTGGCAATCCATGACAGCGACTATCGTGGTGGCAATAGCAAGTAGCCATATCATGATCTTTACTGCGATACTTTCTACATAGTCGTTACTGGTTGTTCCTCTAAAGTAAAAGGCTCCCAATACGCCGGCTACTACAGCAGCCAGAATAGCAAGACTGTTTAACTTCACGCCTCTTCTACGGATGGCCCTCACTTGACCTGTAAAAGTGACTTCATGAACAGGAAGAGTTTATTCTTCCTGTTGAGGAAGGTTACTATCCAAGAGCATTATTAAAAATGCTGCACCCTGGTATACGGCGAAGAGTGCCGTAACAAATCCGAGACCCGTTAGAGCGCAGGGATATAACTTCAGTTTCATCACTTCTTTGGGATCACGGGCGGCAGCAGCTCGTATGGCCGCATCAAGTCCCTCCAATTCCTCGGCTACCTTCACAATCCCAATAAATGCTGCCACAAAGTTAACGCCTCTCGCTAATAATGGTGGAAGCAGACCTGCATCCTCGGCATAGCCCAGCAATCGCCAAATGGCGACCATAAGGATTAAGAAATAGATTGTTGTCAACCATATTCACCGGGTTATCAACAGCATAGACATACCAATTCACCCCATCCATCCCCGGATCCCCACTCACAAACCGTCCCGTCGTCGGCTCATAATACCTTGCCCGCATGTATATCAAGCCGCTCTCTTCGTCGGTGGGGTGCCCAATTGCAGCCACATACTTGAACCGGTTGGACGACGACCCGCTCTGCGTGCGCACTTTGCCATACACGTCGTAGTCGTAGCGGGCGACGAGGACTGCTTCCGTTCCCTGCGCGTTCGGCTTCACCATCGCGCGGCAACTGCCTAAGCCGTCATACACGAACCACTCCTTGTTCGTCACGTTCTCCTGATTGTCAAGGTCGGTGCGGCTAATGTAACCGCTCGGTCCGGGCGTATACCAACTGCTCGTCCCATCGCTGCGAATTTCTCCAACGACGGTCTGTCCATCGTAAACGTAATGCGTCGTCACCTCGTTGACCGTCTTGCTTGCCCGCAAGCCATCCGCGCGATAGGTGAACGTCGTCGTCACGCCGTTCTTTGTCACCTGCTTCAAGCGATTCTGCTGGTCCCAGACGTAACTCCGCCCCTGCGCGTCCGTCAAAGTGTTCCCGTTGGCATCGTAAGTATAACTCCCCTCACTGCTGCTTGTCAATTCGTTCACGCTGTTGTAAGTGTAGGTCGTCGTGTTCCCGCTCTCCGTCTTCGTCAGACGGTTGCCGACTTTGTCAAAGGTGTAGGTTTGGGTGAAGTTGTCCTTGTAAGTCACGCTCGTCAGCCGCGACAACTCGTCGTAGGCGTAGGTCTCCGTCGCCGTACGGTTGTTGTTGGCGTCAATCTCATACAGGTGCAGGCGGTTGTCGTTGGCGTCGTAATCATACTCGGACCCCAGCAGGTGCTCCGTCGTCAGCCAGTCGCCCCCTTTGCGGGCGCGCACCCGATATACCCGCCCCTTCCAGTCTATCTCGTAAGCCTGCCGCAGGAAGTAGAGCGGGGCGCCCGTGAACGGGTCTTGGGCGATCGCCGCCTGCCAACGCTATCTTCGCCAGCGCCTTGGTCTTAGCAGTCTTGTCGTGCACATACACCGGCGGCGTCACCAACCCGTCGGCGTCAATCTGGTAGGGCAGTTCCGCCCCGCTCCACGTCTGCCGGTCTAAGGTGCCCACCGGGGCTTGCGGGTCAGTGTAAAGCACGAGGTCATACGAGAACTGCCAGCCCTTGCCGAACGGTCCGATGGCGTCCTCGTTGGAGTTGTAAATCCATGGTTCTTTCTGGCACTTCTATCATTTCTGATACATCTGAGACGCTTCCATACTTTTCTACAAGCCTTAAGACAAGGGCTTTGAAATCTTCACTTTTGTCCCCTGGTAGGTATTTGCTGAGTTCTTCTGGGTCCTCTATGAGAACTCTCTTAGGCATGTCCTCCTTCCTCCTTAGTCAGGCGCTGCGGGTGAGTGCAAAAGGGCTAAGACGCGGAGGGGGCGACGCTTCGGCGGAGCCGGCGGTTTGGCAGGAGCCTCGCCCTTCCCGGCGCGGGCGGGACGCCCTTGACAGGGAAGGGGTTTTGCTTTATGCTATGAGGCAAATGTAACTCCTTCTTTCTTTTGGGGCTGGGTTGCATCAGGGGAATGCCTGGGTCGTTGCCAGAGTTTGACCCTCGACCTTCAAGCCTCTACCCTTTGGCAATGAACGCAGCACACAAGTTTCTCGCCCTCGACCTCGGCGCCGAGAGCGGGCGCGGGGTGGTGGGGGTGTTTGACGGCAACACAATTCAACTCACAGAAGTCCACCGCTTCCCGAACGGTCCCGTGCGCGTCGGGGACGGTTTGTATTGGGATGTTCTGCGGCAGTGGCAAGAGGTGCAACACGCGATGCGCGCCGCGTCGCACCAGCACGGCGCGCTGACGAGCCTCGGCGTGGATACGTGGGGCGTGGACTTCGGCTTGCTGGGGCGCGGGGACGTGCTGCTGGGCAATCCCTCGCACTACCGTGACCCACGCACGAACGGCATGATGGAGGAAGCCTTCCGCCGTGTGCCGCGCGAGGAGATTTTTCGGCAGACGGGTATTCAGTTCATGCAACTAAACACGCTCTACCAACTCCTCGCCATGCGTCTGCAGAACTCGCCGCTACTCGACGTCGCCGAAACCTTCCTCATGATGCCCGACCTCATTCACTTTTTCCTGACCGGGCAGAAAGTCTGTGAGTTCAGCGACGCGACGACCACACAGTTTTACAACCCGACGCAACGACAGACCACTGACCACAGGTCCCTGACCGCAGCATCGGTGCCGGGGGGATGGGCGATAGATTTGCTGAAGCGGTTGGATATTCCGACGCACTTTCTTGCTGAAGTTGTCCCACCGGGAACTTCACTGGGCCGCGTTCGCGCCACCGTTGCGGACGATTGCGGACTGACGGGACAACTCCCGCAGGTCATCGCGCCCGCTTCGCACGACACGGGCAGCGCGGTGGCGGCGGTGCCTGCGCAGGGCGACGACTGGTGTTATATCAGTTCGGGAACGTGGAGCCTAATGGGCGTCGAGGTCCAAGAGCCGCTGATTACTGACCGCACGTTAGAACTCAACTTCACTAACGAAGGCGGTGTGGGCGGCACGTTCCGTTTCCTCAAAAACATCATGGGCTTGTGGCTCGTGCAGGAATCGCGGCGGACGTGGCAGCGCGCGGGCGAGGATTTGTCCTACGACGAACTGACGCACCTTGCCGCGCATGCTCCCGCGTTCGTTGCCCTCATTGAACCTGACCACCCCGCGTTCC
>JANWYM010000377.1 GCA_025055355.1 Abditibacteriales bacterium | reverse complement strand
GCTCAGTTCGCAGTCGTCGGGATGCGCGCCGATGATGAGAATGTGTAGTGGCATATCTCCTCCTTCCTAAGAGGGGCAGCGTGACGAAGAGGGCTGGAAGATACCAGACCTCGGGGAGCCCCGACACGGGTTCCGTGGTGATGAGTATGAGGGTTGCATCAATGCTTTCGACAGGGGCAGCGTTTCGTGGTAGCCCGTGTAAAAGGGAAGCGTGCCTGCTGGGAGGATACCCCATACGGGAGCGCGACGCTCCAGCGGAGCCAAGTTCAGCAGGAGCGCTTGGCTCGGCGGGAGCCTCGCCCTCCCGCGCTTTATCACTCCATCACTCCCTCAAAGCCCCATAGAAATCCCTTCGTCGCCCGCACGGGGACGAGTTGCCCGATGAGGTCCTCGCTGCCTTCAAAGACCATCGTTTTGTTGTGCCGCGTGCGTCCGCTGAGTTTGGTGGGGTCTTTTTCGCTGGGCCCTTCGACAAGCACCTCAAAGGTCTGCCCGACCAGCGCTGCGTTTTTCTGGCGCGCAATCTCGTTTTGCAGGGCGATGATCTCGGCGAGGCGGCGCTGCTTGACATCGGGCGGCACTTGGTCGGGGAACGCCGCCGCTGGGGTGTGACGGCGCGGAGAGTAAGCGAACATGAACGCTTGGTCGAACTGAATCTCTTCCAACAGTTTGAGCGTTGCCTGATGCTGTTCTTCGGTCTCACCGGGGAAGCCTGCGATGAGGTCGGTCGTGATGGCGATGCCCGGCACCGCGTCGCGCAGTTTTTCCACGATGGCGCGGAACTTTTCTATCGTGTAGGTACGCTTCATCCGTCGCAGCACCTCATTATGCCCAGACTGCAGCGGCAGGTGGACATGCTCGCACACTGTCGGCAGGTCGGCGATGGCGCGAATCAAGCGATCGGTGAACAGTTGCGGGTGGGGGCTGGTGAAGCGCACACGCAGGTGCGGGGCACGGCGGTCAATTTGCGCAAGAAGCCAAGCGAAGTCAATGCGCTCTTGCGTCTCACGCCTCGCGGCTTGCGTTGTCAGAGGTATGATGCCGCCATCTGACCTATCAACCAGAACCCTCAACTCGGAGCCTTGACCGTTGGGCAAGCGGTAGCCCCAATCGCGCCCGTAGGCGTTGACCGTTTGTCCCAGCAGGGTGACCTCCTTGTAGCCCAGGGCGACGAGTTCATCAATCTCGGCGAAGATGTCCTGCGGGGGGCGGCTGCGCTCCCGCCCGCGCGCGGAGGGGACGGCGCAGAAGGTGCATTTGTAATCGCAGCCGAAGATAACGTCCACCCACGCGCTTAGCGTGCTGGCGCGGCGCACGGGTGTCAGCGGCGTCGGGTCGTCGAGCAGGTCAATGGCGTCTATGGGCTTGCGTTGCAACTCGACCTTGTGCACCAACTCCGGCAGCCGCGCGATGCTGCGCGGTCCGAGCAGAATGTCCACGAACGGCGCGCGGGCACGGATGGTGTCCGCCTCGCGCGGCGCCATGCAGCCCGCGACGCCGATGATGAGGTGGGGATTCTGCTCTTTGAGTTTGCGATACGCCCCCAACTCGCTGAACAACTTCTGCTCTGGCTTCTCGCGCACCGAGCAGGTGTTGATGACGATGACATCCGCCTGCGTCGGGTCATCCGTCAACGCGAACCCCTCGTGCGCCATCAGCCCCGCCATCCGCTCGGAGTCGTGGACGTTCATCTGACAGCCGTAGGTGCGGAGGAAGAACCGTTTTGTCGTGGTGTCGCTCATCTCTACCATTGCCGGTTGGGAACGATTCCCTTTCAACTCCTCTGTCATTTTATCACCGCTCACTTCCTGCGTCAACACTCCATCGTTTTGAACGAATGCGCAAAAGACGTTAGAACTTCCACGCCGGGTGCGAGTCGCTGACCCCGTTCTGGGGCTGACCGACGGTCCTCCCCGCACCTAACGCCTACGAACGCCCGAACTCGTTCAGGCTGTCCTGCCACTTGCCCCCAACCAGTTGGGGGCCCCAGAGCCATTACGCTCGCAGGCTTTCGGCGTTGCCGTAGATGTCGAGTTCTACTTGGCGGTCAAGGTGACTCTTTCAGTCGCACCGTCGGTATCTGCGCCGTCCTGTCCACCTTCAATCCATCCGTCAGGTAGGAACGCAAGTTCTCGTCCACGATGATGCCCTCCATCTTCTCCTGTCTGAGCAGTCTCAGACCTTTCTCCACGCCGAGAACGAAAACGGCAGTGGACATGGCATCGGCGTCCATCGAACAAGCCCGGGGATTGATAACCGTCACGCTGGACACCCCGCGTGCGGGGTAGCCGGTTTTCGGGTCAATGATGTGATGGTAGCGTTGTCCATTCAGGATGAAGTAACGCTCGTAATCGCCCGATGTGGACACTGCTATATTCGTCACGTCCAGCAAGTAAAGATAACCCTCCTTGCGGGGATGCCGCACGGCAAGTCTCCACGGCGATTTCCCGCGTGAGCCGGATACTCGCATATCCCCCCCGCCGACCACGAGGTAGTTCTTCAAGCCGTTCCTCTCTAACAGCGCGCACACGCGGTCAACGGTGTAACCTTTAGCGATGCCACCCAAGCCGATTTTCATGCCTTGCTCTTTGAGGAAAATCGTGCGCTCCTTCGGGTTGAGCGCGAGGCGGCGGTAGTTGATGAGTGGCAATCGCTCCTTGATTTCCTCTGGGTCGGGCAGCGTCGGGGGTTTCTTGTTGAAGTCCCACACGCCCCACAGCGCATTAAACGTGATGTCGAACGCGCCCTCAGAAACTTCGGAGAAGTGATAGGCGCGCTCCACCACTTTGAAGGTCTCTTCGCTGACGGCGACCGGTTGAACGCCTGCGTGGGTGTTGACCTGGTTCAACTCCGTCCCCTTGCGCCAGTCGGATAGCAGGTTTTCCACGCGCTCGATCTCCTTGAAGGCATCGCGCATCACGGCGGCAACGGCTTGCCGTGATTTCTCATGCGTCGCCACTGTAATTTCCCAAATCGTGCCCATCAGGGGGCGAGCGTCACGGACCACAGCCAACGGCGCGGCAGAAGACGCGGGGGGGGCAGAATGACCGACGCGCCTCATGAGCACAAGTGCACCCACCAGCGTAAGACTGACCAGCATGATCCCGACAAAAGTTGCTTGCGTGTTCGGCTGCATTATGGAATGTCCCCTCCGCTCCGAAAACCGGTCACCCTGAGCGCGTGAGATTCTTTGCTTCGCTCAGAATGACACCAGGCGATGGCATCAGTTTAAATCATATCACCGTCAACGGTCAACAGCCATGCGTGTTGAACTATTCCCCTTGATAATGTAAAATCCACCGTGTTAATTGGACGGTGTGAAATTGAGCAAACTCCCGCTTACTTGTGAGGGTGGCATAATTTTTGTAGCAGGGGTTGTGGAGGTCGACAACGAGGACGGCGAGGACGATTTTCGGAGGAGTTATTCATGTCCCAAACAGGACATTACGTTGCATGAAAAATCACCGACTGGGAGGGCGAGGCTTCCGCCGAGCCAAGATCTCCTGACAAAACGATTCTGACTCGGCGGGAGCCTCGCCCTCCCGTGAGGCGGTTATTTTCAGGGAGGATGGACATGTCCGCTGAGGTTCGCATGGTAGACCTGCGTGGAGAGGTCTGCCCTTATGTGTTAGTGCAGGCGCGGCTCGTCATGAAAGAGTTGGCGCAGGGGGAGTCATTGCGCGTCATCACCGACTTTCCGCCCGCCGTGGACGACATGAACAAGGGCTTTACGGTGCAGGGGGATGAAGTGGTGCGTGTTGAGTCCGTGCAGGAAGGCGTTTGGGCGGTGACGATTCGCAAAGGCACTTATTCCACCGAAACGAACGTCGCATTGCCACCCGAAATCAAGCAAGATGTGGAGGATTTTCAAAACAACCTGTTGGCTTATTTCCGAGGAGAATTAGACCCCAACGCCTTCAAACGTTTTCGTTTGCTGCGCGGCGTCTACGGTCAGAGGCAGCCGGGCTTGCAGATGGTGCGCGTTAAAATCCCGTTCGGACGGTTGACCTCTGAACAGTTGCGCGTCTGCGGTCATGCGGCAAAGGAATTCGGCTGCGGCTCCGGTCACGTCACCACCCGGCAGGACATTCAGTTCCACTTCGTGCCGCTGCCGCGCGTGCCGGCGTTCATGCGCACGATTGGGGCGGTGGGCTTGACCACGCGTGAAGCGTGCGGCAACACCGTGCGCAACGTGACGGCGTGCCCGCTGGCAGGCGTATGCCCCCAGGAGGTGTTCGACGTGACGCCTTATGCGGCTGCTGTGTCGCGCTACTTCCTGCGCCACCCGCTCTCGCAGGCGTTGCCGCGCAAGTTCAAAATCGCCTTCTCGGGCTGCCCTGACGACTGCGGCATGGGCGGCATCAACGACATCGGGCTGACCGCCGTGCGGCGCGATGAGGTCAACGGCTCTGGCGACCACCAACCCGACATCGGCTTCCGCATGGTAGTGGGCGGCGGGCTGGGACCATCGCCCGAAGTCGCGCACTTGCTCTATGAGTTCGTGCCGATAGACCAACTGATTCCGACTTGCGAAGCCATCGTGCGCGTGTTCGACCGCGAGGGCAACCGCAAGAGCCGCAACACCGCCCGTATGAAGTTCGTCATTCGGCGGTTGGGCATCACGCGCTTCCGCGAGGAGGTGGAGAAGGAGCGCGCCGCACTGCCGCCGCGTGTGCCGCTGGACGCAACTCTCTTCCACGAAGAACCGCCCCCCGTCCGCGACATCCCTGACGCGCCGCCCCA
>JANWYM010000376.1 GCA_025055355.1 Abditibacteriales bacterium | reverse complement strand
GGAGCCGTCGGGTTCAGCAGGAGCCTCACCCTCCCGGACCGTCGAGGGCGATTTTCCTACGGCGTGGTGTCATGACGCACCAGGGCACGGACGATTCCCCCCCCTCGCGGCGCTGGATGCTCCGCCGACGCGTTATGCTAACGTCGCTGCCGCACGCGCTGCCGCCGCGTTCCCTCCGCGTAGGCGTAGTAATGATGGTAAGGGCTGCGGCGCGTGACTTTCACGCGATTCAACACCGCCCCGACGAGGTGACCGCGCGCGTGCTGCAATATCTGAACCGCTTGGGTAATCAGGTCGGACGTGACCTTTCCCGCCCTCACGACAAGCATCACGGCATCAACCTTAGTGGTCAGAGCGCAAGCGTCCATCACCGCCAGCACGGGCGGAACGTCCACGATGACCATATCGCTCCTCTCCACCAACTGTTGCAGCACCGCTTCCATCTGCGGCGACTCCAACAGTTCGGATGGGTTCGGCGGCGTCGGGCCGGCGGGCAGCAGCAGCAGGTTTTCCACGTCCGTGCGGAGCAACACGGCGGACAGTTCAAGGTCGCCCGCCAGCACCGTCGTCAATCCCGCTGTGCGTTCCCGCTCGAACAAAACGTGCTGCGACGGGCGCCGCAAATCTGCGTCCACCAACACGACGCGCTTGCCCGTGTCGGCGACGCTCACGGCGAGGTTGGCTGCCGTGACGGTTTTGCCCTCGCCCTCCGTGGCGCTGGTGACCAGCAGGGTGCGCACGGGGCGGTCCATCGTCGCGTAGCGCAGCGTCGAACGCAGAGCGCGGTATGCCTCCGACACGGGCGAACGCGGCTGGTGAAACGTGATGAGTTGCTGCGCGCCGTCGCACCGCCCCATGTCGGGAATGAACCCCAGCGGCGCAACGCCCGCTGACTTCGCCAAGTCCTCCAACGTATGGATGCGCGTATCCGTCCAGTGCGACATCAACGCCGCGCCCACACCGAGGGCGAGCGACAGCGCTACAACGCCAAGAAGCAACTGCGGTTTGCGGGGCGCGACAACTTTGCCGACGAGGGCGCGGTCGCCGAGGGTGGCACGCTTCGGCGGCGCGTTCTTCTCGATTTCCGCATCTAACTTGCGGCTCAGCAGCAGAGCGCGCATCTGTAGCAGCGCCTCGACTTGTCGCCGCAGGTCGGACAGTTGCTGAAACTGTCCGGGCAAATTGCTGAGGCGCCGCAACTCCTCCGCGTAGGCGGCGCTGAACCGCTGATAGCGGGCTTGGGCGAGCAGGAACTGCGCCTGCGCCTCAGACGCTGCCTTCATCAACTCCGCATACGCTGGGTTGACTTCCGCCTGCATCACTTCAATCTGGCGCTTCTTGCGATACGCCTCCACCTGCTTCCGCGCCGCATCCAACTGGTCTTTGAGGTTCAGCACCTCGTCCGCGTCGGGTTGATACGCCGCCTGCGCCTTGATGTAGTCAATCTCTAACTGGTCAACTTTCTCCTGCAAACCGCGCAGCGCAGGGTCCTCCTGCCGCACCTTGAAATACTGAATCTTCCCTTCCTTCTTCAACTGCTGCATCAGTTTGCCCAGTTCCGCGTTAGCGGCTTCCATCGCCGCAGCGGATTCCTCGCGGACGCGGCGCAACTCAAAAAACGCTCTCAGCCGCTCTTTGAAGTCCTCCTCGCTGAACATACCTGCGTCGCGCAGGAACTTCGCCACTTTCTCGTCGAGGCGGCGCACCTCTTTGTCGAGTTCGTTCAGTCGCTCGACAACCGCGTTGTATCGCTCGCTCACCTGCCCTCGCGTCTCACGTTCGCGTTCCTCGATGAAAACGTTGGCGGCTTCGTTAGCAATGAGAACGGCGAGATGGCGGTGGGTCGAACGGGCGCGGATAAACACTTGGTCGGGCTGAACACCCTCCGCACTCAGAGCCTTGAGAACGTCCAGATGCGTCAGCGGCAATCGCATTGAACCCTCCATCCCCCCCTCAGAAAGAGGGGAAGCGAAGGAGGGGCTGCGGGCGGCGAGTTTGGCATTGAGGCGGCGGGCGACTTGGGACGCGACGACGTTGCTGCGCACGAGGTTGGCAGCAGTCTGCACCGCCATACCCTGTCCGCTGGACGCGGCAAGCATCGGGATTCTGTCCAACGTGCCGGGCGACTGCGGCTGCTGCAGAACGACAAGGCTGCTGGCTTCATAGACAGGCGGCAGTTGAAAAACGACTACCGTCCCTCCAACGATGCCAATGATGACAATGAAGGCGACTAACTTCCATCGTTGCTGAACGACCTGCATGTATTGGCGGAGGTCTCGGGTCCGACCTGATTGCTCCATAGAATATATCCACTCCCGCTCGCAAGGACGCGGGTGATTATAAGGAAAAAGCGGGGGATTGTCAAGCGCGAGAATACGTCGGTAGGTCGGCACGTTGGCAGGTTGGCAGGTTGAACGTGCCGACGTGCCAACGTGCCAATCCACTAACGTTTCTGTGCTATAATTCCCTCATGAGGTGAACAACATGGGTGCGATTCGACTGCCCTCGCCCGTCAAACTCATCTGTGGCATGATTGCTGCCGACCCTCAACGATTCGCGGAAGCCGAAGCCGCGCTGACCGAGCGGTTCGGCGCCGTGGACATGCGCAGCGACGTTTTGCCGTTCGACTTGACGACCTACTACTACAAAGAGATGGGCGCACCGCTCTTTCGGCAGTTCATCGCCTTTGAGCAGTTCATTGACCCGTCCACCCTGCCCGACGTCAAGCGGTGGACGAACACATTGGAAGAGCGATTCGCCGCTGTGCGCGACGGTCAAACCTGTCGTCGCATCAACCTCGACCCCGGTTACGTCAACGCTGCGAAACTCATCCTGGCTACCACCAAAGACCATGCCCACCGCGTCTACTTGCGCGACGGCATCTTCGCCGAGGTGACACTGACCTTTCGCAGCCAATCGTTCCAGCCGATGGACTGGACGTATCCCGACTATCGCACAGCGGCATACATCACGTTCTTCAACGCGGTGCGGGCGCGTTATCTGAGGGCTGAAAGGCAAAACGCAAAAGTTTAGAGCACCTCCCCGAAAACTCTCTCCTCCTTAGATTAAGGAGGGACAGGGGAGGTCCCCTCCCCTCCTTACCAAGGAGGGGCAGGGGGAGGGGACCTCCCCCTGACCGCACCGAAGATCGCAGGATGGGAGAATAAGTGGCAGAAGGCGCGTAAGGCGTTCCAAGACGCATCGAATACGTGCGCTCTGAAGTGTGCGTTAGAAGCGCAAGGTGCGGGCTGCCTTGCAGGAGATGCGGGCGATGCTCCACGCAGAGCGGATGCCGCCGGCGGCGGCGCAGCGCTCCAAATGTGTGGATTGCGAGTTCCGACGCTTCTGTGCTGATGTCTGGTGAGTGCTACCGCTTGACAGAGTGGACATAGCGCGGGCGCGTGTTGGCACGTTAGCACGTTAGCACATGAGTGTCTTCCGTTCTCCTCGGCACAAGCCCGTCATTGCGAGCGGAGCGAGGCAACCCTTCCATGATCGCGCCCATCTACTGCAGTGGAGGGGCGCAAAAGCCCATGATTGCGAGCGGAGCGAAGCAATCTCCTTGCGTGAGGGGCTTGCTTTGACGCTGCGCTCCTAACGAGTCCATCGCTGATGTGTGACAGGGTGGACGCACACAGCAGCCTGCAGCCAGGATGTCGGTGTTGTGTGGCGAGCGAAGCAGTCCTGTGCTGACGCTTGACAAGGCGGACACTCAGGGCTCCGCATCAGGCGCTTTCACGTGCCGAAAGCGGGTTTGGCAAATGGTCTTATTGCGGAAAACACAGGGGGATTTGCGAACGCAAACGACCCTTCGCGGTGTAAAAAGCCCTTCTGGGCGCGGAATAATCCCGCGAACGCCGGAGGAAACCGCCCCCAGCAGGTCAAATAGAGGGCTCAAATATATCAATTGGCTGATTTTGAGCCGATAAAGTCGGTAGCAGTGTGTTCCTCGTTGAGAAGAGGACTGAAGGGAGGGGAACGGCAAGGCGTCGAATGCTCTCGTGGCTTTTGCCGATCGGCGGGGTAGCAAGGGGGAGAGGGGTTATGGTTCCGCGGGGTTGGTCATTTTCGCCCGCGCGGTCGCCGCTGCGATTTCCGCTTGCGTGCGCCAAGTGGTGTGGGGATAGCGGGAGAGGAGGAGTTCAAACATGGATAGGGCTTGCGCGGGGTCGTGCAGGCGCTCTATGTAGATTTGCCCGGCGCGGAGGAGGGCGGTTTCGGCTTCGGGGGTTTGGGGGTAGTAGGCGACGACCTTGGCGAGGACGCTAATGGCGTGCTCAAACTCCTGCGCTTGCAGGAAGTCGGCGACAAGCGACAACTGCTCGCGGGGTTCGAGGCAGAAGGTGGGGTGAGCGCGCACGGTCTCCAGGTAAATGCGCGATGCTTGGAGGCGGTCGTCTTTTTTCCAACTGGCGCGGATGGCTTGCGTGAAGTGCGCTTGCGAGCGCTGCACGTGACCCAGCACGTCGTAACTGCGTGCCAGCAGTAGATGGGCATCAACGTTGTCTGGCTGTTGTTGGGCGACCTTGCCTGCCGCTTCGATGGCTTGCATCCATTGTCCCCGCGATGCGGCGGCGCGCGCTTGTTGGAGGAGATGGTGGATTCTGCCCTCGGCGTGCAGTTTTGCCAGCAACCCGTAGAGCATCCCCAGCCCGAACCCGCCCAGATGCGCCCAGTGTCCCGCCGTCGGCGCCTCGCGCACCAGCAAATCGCGCACGCCCCCGTAAAGTTCCCAGCAGACGAAGAAGCCAATCAGCCACAGGTAGGACACCTGCACCTTCCCCAG
>JANWYM010000375.1 GCA_025055355.1 Abditibacteriales bacterium | reverse complement strand
TGTCCGATGGCTTGCATCAGGTGCGTCTTGCCCAAGCCGACGCCCCCGTAAATGAACAACGGATTGTAAACCCTGGCGGGCGCGTTCGCCACTGCCACGGCAGCGGCATGGCAAAAACTGTTACTCCGCCCAATGACGAAATTCTCGAAGGTGTATTTCTTGTTCAGAGGGGTTGAACTGAACTCATCCCGCATCCACGAGTCCGTGCGTTGGGAGACCGAGGCAGGCACCTCCACCGGTGGCTGCTCTTCAGGCGGCGGCGGGACGGATTTATCGCTCGGCACGATCTCGTATTTGAGGGTCACTGGCTGCCCCAAAGTTTGCCCTGCAATGCTTTCAATCGTCGTCCCCAGCCGCCGCACAATCCAGTCCTTCACGAAATTGCTGGGCACGCCGATAGTCAGAACGCCGTCCTGCAGGGTGAGCGGGCGGATGCTTTTGATGTAACTGTCGAACGTTGGCTTGTTTAATTCTGCTTCCAGCGCTTCAAGCACGGCTCCCCAGACACGCGCCAGAGCACCGTTTCCTATGGTGGTATCCATAAATTTTCCTCCTTGGTGGGCTATTCTCCCCCAACCAAGTTACTTCAATTCGTCAACATCTGTGGAAAACTTGTTGAAATCTGTGGAAAACTCGCCCCAACGATTGAAAAATCGGACGGATTGACCCCCCGCCGCCGATTCCTCTGGGGCAGTCATTATAGCAGAAATCAGATCCCCCTGCAAGTTTTTTATTGGCTTAAACTTTTGCACTTCGCCCTTCTGTCCTTCACCGAATTGCTCGAGAGAGTCGCCTCTGTCTCCAAGGGTTATTCTTAGAGGGATTCCCCTGGCGTCTTTGAGGCACCCTACTGCAGGAGATTGCTTCGTCGCTGCGCTCCTCGCAGTGACATGGGTGACCGTCACGGCGAGCACCACCCTCACCGCAGGAAAGCGTCATGGCTTCGCTCCGCTTTCAACGACAGGCATTTTACCAAGAGGACCATACGGAGTTGTTGGCTGGCTCTGGACCTCCCCCGACCCTTCCTTGGTAAGGAGGGGAGAGCTTTCGGAGAGGCTCTAAGTAATGTGATGCCTCTTCCACTCCGCAAAGTCCGCCTCGATCTCCGCCGACCACTGACGGTCAATTTCGCCGGGCGTATATTTGCCCTCGCGCAGACGTTGGAAGCCGAACTGGTCACGTAGGCGGATGTCCTCCGATTTCTCGACGACTTCTTGAGCGAGGTGGGGCGGGATGAAGATGAGACCTTCACGCGTGCCGAGCACTACATCCCCGGGCAGCACGGTGGCTTCGCCGATGCGGATAGGCACGTTCAGCCCCATCAGCGTCACGTTGGCGATCGCCGTCGGGTCCACGCCGCGACAGAACACAGCGAAGTCGGGGATGGCGTAAACCTGCTGCAGGTCACGGATGCCGCCGTCAATCACCATGCCGGTTTTCGTGCGCGCGTAAATCGAGTTGCTCAGGTTCCCACCTGCGAACGTGCCGTCTTTGACCTTGCCGAAGAGGTCAACGACGAGGACATCGTTCTCGACCAATGTGTCAATCACCCACGAGTTCTGCCCGCCGACGCAGCCGCGCGCTTTGCCTTGCTCCTCCACAATCGCCTGCACGTCGGGGCGCAGCGGCATGAACACCGCCGTCACCGCCCGCCCGACCAACACGCGCTCCGGGTGTAGGTTCATCCAGCCACCGGCGAACTGAAAGTGATAACCGTGACCGCGCAACACGCCCCACGCCTCCTCCGTCGTGACTGCCCTCATACGCTCCAGGATGTCGTCTGGCACACGCGGCCGTCCGTCGGGAAAACGGTCGAACGGGTTGAGTGGGGTCAGGGCGATAATCTCCTCTTTTGTGCTGAACCGCATGTTGAAAGTCCCCGTCTCTGCCAACGGATGAAAAGTCCCAACGGATAAGATGGCAAGATTACATATCCTCCGTTGGGACTTTCCACCCCTTGGCAGAAAGTTCAGCGCACCAGTCGCAATGCAACATCCTCCTCATAAGGCGGCGACGAGAGCGTGACCGCGCCACCACTGTGCGTCACTGTCTCGCGCTTGTCTATCGCGCCGGTGAGCGTGTTCACCCACTCGACGCGATATGTGCCGGCAGGAATCTCTAAAGTTAGGTTCACCTGATTGCCACCGAAGACGTAAATCGCATACTGCTTGCCGGACTCGACCAACGCCCGCGCCCGCGCCTTGTCAGGTGCGATGCCCTTGATGAAGGAGTTGTCGGGCTTCATGCGGACGAAGTCGAAACCGTGGATGAAGTCCTTCAAAATTTTCAGTTGCCTGCGCAACGCGGGGCTGCCGCCGCCGGGTTGGGTGGGAGGATAGACGAACGTGCCGTCCTCATGTCCAACGGCAAAGGAGTAGTCAAGGTTGTTGTAAAGCCCGCCGCCGGCGAGGATAAACTCCCAGCCCTCCATGCGGTAGTGCGTATCGCCTGTGCCTTTGAACCCCGTCTCGTTGTCGCCGATGACTTTGTTGAGGTGGTAGTTCAGGGCAACCGCATCGGGCGGGGTGGCGTAGTGGAAGTTGAAAATCGAAATCGCCGGATGTGGGTTCTCAACCTTCGCCTTGCCGTTGGCGACGTTCTGCGAAATCAAGTGCTTGTGTGGGAACGACTTCTCGGCGTCCACAATCACGTCAGCGATGTGCCACTGCCACTCCATCGTCACGCCGCCGAAGTAGGGCTCGTTACAGATCTCGTAGTAAACGTTGTCGAACTCCCTCAACTCCGCCACGATTTTGCGCACCATCTTCTCCTGCACGGCGAGCAGCCCACCGTGTTTGTCGAGGGTGTAAACGTCGTGGCGCGGCACATTACCGACGCCGTTGACGTTGTTCGCGGCGTTCATCGGACTCAACTTCCACTGCGCTTCCTCGTAGAACGGGCAGAACAGATTCATTTCCACAATCACGCCGCGCCTCGCGGCGTGCGCGACAAAGTCCTTCAGCCGCTTGAAATACGCTTCGTCCCACTTGTTTAAATCAAACTTGTTCCCGCCGTTGGCGTAGCCTGGCGTGTCACTGCGCGCCCACGGACAGATGAAGCGGTTGGGCGCGGGCGCGAGCGTGTTCTTGGCGATGTTGAACGCCCCGTGATGCTCGACATACGCGCCGCTGAACGTGCGCGTCAGGTTCAGTCCGTCCCGCTGGAGCGTGTCGAGATACTTCACGTAATCGAAGTCCAGATTCAACACTGCGCCGTAATGCTCGCCTGACGTGATAAGAACCGTCGGCTTGCCGCGAAACAGCAAGTAATGCGGATTGTCAGGGTGCAACGATAGAGGCATGTTGTTTGACATTGTTCGACCTCCTAAAAGATGGGACAAGTCGCCGACTTGTCCTATGTGGGCGATGAACGCGCCCACGATAACTGTCAGCAGTTGAGTTCTCATGGGATCGTCATCACCATTCGGTCTTCCCGCTCGGCGTGGGTCTCCCCGCAATTTTGAAGACCAGAGACCCGCGCCTATCGGGGGAGAGACAAATACCCGAATCGTTCCAGATACCCTTTCAACGCGAAGCACGTCTTTCCTCTTGCCATGGCTTTCCTCCTTCGCCATAACGTGAAACGTCATGACGTCCTGCGTCATCCGACATCGTGCCAATCGGACTAAGGATATGCCAGTGACGAGGCGTGCTCCAGCGAGTTTCCCCATCTGCGCGAACTGGCGGCAGACGGGAGTTGTATTGCGCTATCCTTGTATCCTTGTAGCGAGGAATGTTGACGACTGGCTTTGGTTAAGGTATCATTACGTTTAGACAACATATAAGGGGAGAACAAGAACTATGGACCCACGCAGAGAATATCATCTGATGTTGACCCGCCGCCAGTTGTTCGGGCGCATGGCGACGGGGATTGGAACGGCGGCGCTGGCGTCGCTGCTGAACCCAGAGTTGTTCGCTGCGCCGGAAAAGAAGGCGGTCTTCAACGGCGCGCTAAAAGAGCCGCATTTTGCACCGAAGGCGAGGCGGGTGATTTACCTGTTTCAGTCGGGGGCGCCGTCGCACATTGATTTGTTTGATTACAAGCCGCAACTGCAAAAGCATCATGGCATCGAACTGCCTGAATCGGTGCGCATGGGGCAGCGGTTGACGGGTATGACGGCGGGGCAGAAGTCTAAGCCGGTGGCAGCGAGCATCTTTCAGTTCCACCGTCACGGCAAGTGCGGGATGTGGTTGAGCGAACTGCTGCCGCACATCGGCACAGTGGCGGATGACATTTGCCTCATCAAATCCATGCACACTGAAGCCATCAACCACGACCCCGCCATCACCTACATCCAGACCGGCGCGCAGCAGCCGGGACGCCCCAGCCTCGGTGCGTGGTTGTCCTATGGTATCGGCAGCGAGAACAGCGACCTGCCCGCGTTCGTCGTTCTCATCTCGCTCGCCAGCAACGGCAAAAACGACCAGCCGTTGTTCGGGCGATTATGGGGCAGCGGCTTTTTGCCCTCGGTGCATCAGGGCGTCAAGTTGCGCTCGACGGGCGACCCGGTGCTGTATCTGAGTAACCCGCCGGGCATTGACAGCGGGAGCCGACGGCGGATGTTGGATGCGGTGGCGCAACTGAACGAGATGGCAAAGCAATCGTTCGGCGACCCGGAAATTGCCACCCGCATCGCGCAGTATGAGATGGCTTACAAGATGCAGACCTCCGTGCCTGAACTGATGGACTTATCGAAAGAGCCAGCGAAAACGTTTGAGATGTATGGACCCGACGCCCGCAAGCCGGGCACCTTCGCGGCGAACTGCCTGTTGGCGCGGCGGCTGGCGGAGCGGGGCGTGC
>JANWYM010000374.1 GCA_025055355.1 Abditibacteriales bacterium | reverse complement strand
CCGCCTTAGCAAGGAGGGGAGAGTTTGGAGATAGGCTCTAAGGAAGAGTTTGTTGAAACTTCCCGTCGGGGAAAACGCGATATGCCTGATTGGTTGGGAGGTTGCGAAATCGGGTGGTCTTGCCATTTGACCAGCGGACGGTGACGGTTTCGGCGACCGTCGCTGCCCCCATGCCCAAGTGAATGGCAGGGGCGTTGGTGGACAGGTAACTTCCCCCCGCGCGCACTTCGGCGACGAGCCGTCTTCCCCCAGCGGATACCACGACGCGCGCCCCGATATCATCCTGCCCCTGCGGCGACCGCAGACACCGCAGCGAGAGCCAGCGGTGTTGGGAATGGCTTTCGTTGCGCAATAGCAGAGGTTTGCCTTCTGCGTCAACGACCAGCAAGTCCAACCGACCGTCCGCATTGTAGTCGCCAACAGCAATGCCTCTGCCGACGATCTTACGGGCGAAAGCGGCGCCGGCTTGTTGCGAGGCGTCTTGGAACCGTCCCGCGCCGAGGTTGCGGAGGAACTGCATGGTCTGCGGATAGGAGTCTTCAGGGTCCACCTTTTCGATCTCGCTGAAGACGTGTCCGTTGGTGAAAACGAGGTCGAGCCAGCCATCATTGTCGGCGTCTACGAACGACGCCCCGAATGCCAGTTTCCTGAGCGTGAGCGGTCCGACACCGCTCTGATAGGATCTGTCGGTGAAGAGGTGGTGTCCCTCGTTGCGATAAAGGCTGTTGGGTTCGCCCGCGAAGGTCGCCACGATGAGGTCGAAACGCCCGTCGTTGTCGTAGTCGCCCCAATCAATCCCCATGCCGGCTTGCGCCGCACCCTCTGCGCCGTAAGCGGTGCCGGATTCACTGCCGATGTTTTTGAACCGCCCACGTCCGAGATTGAGGTAAAGGTCGCCCGGTTCGTTGTCATTAGCGACGTAGAGGTCTGGTCGTCCGTCGTCGTTGAAGTCGCAAAATAGCGCGCCCAAGCCTCGTCCGTGTGTGTCTGCCATGCCCGCTTCACGCGTGACATCGCGGAAGCGCCCCTGGCCCTCGTTGCGGTAGAGGGAGCCTTTCTGTGGCGCGTAAACTTGCGGGCCGCAGGTCATCTCGAACGGCGTGCCATCCACGGCAGTGTAAAGGCAAAGTTGTTTGGATTGAGGTGTGAAATGGAGGTAGCGGCACACATACAGATCGAGATCACCGTCGCCGTCCACATCGCTCCACGCCGCGCTGGTCGTCCAGTCATGGGGGCTGCGCGCTTCCAGCCCGGAACCGCGCGTCACATCGCGGAACGTTCCATTGCCCTCATTGTGATAGAGTATAGTGCGTCCGTAGCCCGAAACGAAGATGTCAGGACGTCCGTCGTTATCGTAGTCGGCAACGGCGGCGCCGTGCAGGAGGGAGCGGGACGGAGCAACGGCGGGGGAAAAGGCGCGCTCAGTGACATCTTCAAACGTGCCGTCGCCGCGATTGCGGAACAAGCCGCAGCGGTCCCTACCGACGAGCAGCACGTCCCATCGCTCGTCACCATTGTAGTCGAGGAAGGCGCAGCCGAAGCCCAGTGTTTCAAGGATATTGAGCCGCGCAAAACTTTGATGCCCCCAACGGAATCGAAGCCCTGCCTCCTCCGCCACGTCACGGAAGATGCCGCGCGCACGGGAGGGCGCAGGCGCGGGCGTCGGACGCGGTGGGGCGACCGTGAGAGAGGGCTTGGAAAGGGCGCGCTCTGGTGTGCATCCAGATAGAGCCAGCAGAATGAGGCTGAGGATGACCCCGCGTTTTTCCTCGACGAGGACGCCAAGTGTTGCTTGGAGACCTGCCGTCAATATCCGCGTTGTGGTCAGAGACCGCGACACATCGCGCGGGACAGATAGCCGCAAGAACCCTACGTCCCACCGGTGTGAGGAGAAATCAGTAGGAATCTTTGGGGTGGCTTCGCTGCCCCTCAATCTTCTATCCAATACCCCTTGCCGCATCTCGGACCTCAAGTCATCGGCTCGCTGTTTTCGTTCTGTCTTGAAAAAGTCTCCCATGATAAACCTCTCGGTCTCCCTCTTGTCCAGATGATACCTCTTCTGAAAATCTCTGTCAATGCGAGCGGAGCGAAGCCACCCCCACCGCTGCCGCCGTCTCCTCCGCATATCAGTTCTCTACGAGGAAGGAACGGAGGCGGTCATGGAGAACTCGATTGACGATCATAACCACAACGGTTGATGCAAGGGGAGAGAAGTCTCAGCGCCGACATCCTGTCGGCATTTGATGCGGGCGGGAAGCCTGCGCTACCCGGTTTTCGGATGGGCTCTTATCCGAACTCATACGCCTTCGGTTGTTCGGATATCCCGAGGCAACGGGATACATGAACACGCGAATACTCGAACGATGAAGCGCGGAGATTTCATTCCGATGTCGGCTCTCACGCTGGACAACGCGCCGCCCCCAGCGATGCCGTCGGCGTTTCACTTGATGATTAAACCGCATGGGGCGATTTGCAACCTCGACTGCACTTACTGCTTTTATCTGCGCAAGGAACACCTCTACGATGAGGGCGCGTCTTTTCGCATGTCCGACGCGGTGCTGGAGTCGTTCACGCGGCAATACATCGAAGCGCAGCGGGTTCCCGAGGTGACCTTCGGCTGGCAGGGCGGCGAGCCGACGTTGATGGGGCTGGATTTCTTCCGCAAAGCCGTCGCGGTGCAGGAGAAGTGTCGCCCGGCGGGGATGAAGATTGCCAATACCCTGCAAACCAACGGCGTGCTGTTAGATGACGCGTGGTGCCGCTTCCTCAAGGAGCATGGGTTTCTGGTCGGGTTGAGCCTGGACGGACCGCGCGAGTTACACGATGCTTACCGCGTGGACAAAGGTGGCAAGCCGACGTTTGACAAAGTGTATCGCGCTCTGAAGTTGCTGCAGAAGCATGGCGTGGAGTTTAACGTTCTGTGCGTCGTCAACCGCATCAACGCCGACCATCCGCTCAGGGTGTATCGTTTCTTCAAAGGTGAAGGGGTGCAGTTCATTCAGTTCATTCCCGCTGTGGAGCGAACCCCGGACGGGGGAGTGACAGACTGGACGGTGCGCGCCGAGCAGTGGGGCACGTTCCTGTGCGGCGTATTCGACGAGTGGGTGCGGCGTGATGTCGGGCGCGTGTTTGTGCAGTCCTTTGATGTAGCATTGCAGGCGTGGGTCGGTATGGAGCCAAGTCTATGCGTCCACGCGCAAACCTGTGGCAACTGTCTGGCAATAGAACACAACGGCGATTTGTTTTCCTGTGACCACTACGTTGACGCGGATTACTTTCTGGGTAACGTGATGGAGATACCGATGACCGACCTGGTGGCGTCGCCGTTTCAGCGCAAGTTCGGGCGGGATAAGCGCGACACGCTGCCGCGCTACTGCCGCGAATGTCCTGTGCTGTTTGCCTGCAACGGCGGCTGCCCCAAAGACCGCTTCATCTCCACGCCCGATGGCGAGCCGGGGCTGCACTACTTGTGCGCCGGCTACAAACAGTTCTTCACGCACATCGCGCCCTTCATGCGTCTCATGGCAGAGTTGCTCAACAGCGGACATCCACCGGCTGCTATCATGGATGTCCTGCGACAAAAAGAAGCAAGGGCAGGTATCACGCGTAACGCACCGTGTCCGTGCGGGAGCGGGAGGAAATACAAAGTTTGCTGCGGAGCACAAATGTAGGAGGGCAGCCTGGGCCGCCGCCTCCTGCTTCGCCCCTACGCAAACAACGTCCGCACCCGGCACTTAAAGCCGGGCACGACGGCCTCGCCTGACAACATCTGGTTACCTTTCAGCGTGGTGCGCGTTCCGTCGGGACGGCATACCGTCACCGTGTGCGTGTTGGGGTCCACCAGCCAGACGAGGCGCACGCCCCACTGCAAGTATTCGCGCACCTTGTCGGCGTAGTCGTCAGCCGTTTCATCGGGCGCGAAGACCTCCACGGCTAAGTCAGGAGGGAAGTGTCCGAACCCCTTGGGCGTCTCACCGCCAGGCAGACGCTCCTTGCGGACGAAGGAGACATCGGGGGCACGCAAGTCGGCGCTCGGTGGACGAAAGCCCGCGCTGGAACCGTAAACGTCGCCCAGGTCATGCTGCTCCACATGGCTCAGGAGACGAGCAGCCAGTTTTAATCCGATTTTTTCCTGCAGGAGACCGGCGGGTGACACAACGACTTCTCCCTTGATTAACTCCACTTTGCCCTCGTAGGGCAGTTTCATCAACTCTTCGTCAGTCCACATCTTGCTCGTCGCTCTGAGCGGCGTCGCCATCGTTGCCATCCCCGTTCACCTCACCGTCCATTATAACACAATAACTGAACTCTTGCGTTTTGCCCTTTCCTTACGAAAATGCCTGGCATGGCGAGCGCAGCGAAGCCGTCCCCTCCGCTGCGCTCGCCATGACGTTTTCCTGTATGTAGAGAGGAAGAGAAACGGGAAACGCAAAAGTTCAGACAATAAAAAATACCAACAGGATGTCGGCACTACGGCGCGGGCGGCATGAACTGCGTCTGCCCCATCGCCGTCCCGTCTTGATGCAAGCCGTCGCGGTGCGGGTTGACGTAGCGCGCGAACCACTGATCCATCGCGGCTTTCAGTTCCTTGATCCGCTGCGCCTGGTGCGGGTCAGCGGCGCGGTTCACGCGCTCGTCGGGGTCGTTCACCAAATCATACAACTCGTGCGGTCCATAGGCGTGACGATAGACGTATTTCCATTCCTTGGTGCGGATCATGCGCACGGGACCGTATTCGTCGAAGATGACGACGTTCTCGCGCTCGTCCATCTTCTCCCCACGCAGCAGGGGAAGGAAGGACCTGCCCGGCAAAT
>JANWYM010000373.1:3736-4821 GCA_025055355.1 Abditibacteriales bacterium | reverse complement strand
TTCTCAACAACGAGAAGATCGAAGTCAGCCCCGTCTTCGGCAACGCCCCCGGCTTGAAGTGGAAAGCGTCCCGAAAGCCCGATGGCACAACCGCGTTTGAATTCAGTTTCCCCAATCGTGGCGAGGGCATCTGGTTCTGGACGCGGGGCGGGCGCGAAATCGGCGCGGCGATTGATGTGTTCGACGCTGACGGCAGGGGCTACTCGATGTATGAGCCGTATCGCCTTTTCTACTGTCGCATGCTGGAGCCGGCGGGGCGTCCTCCTCTCCCCTCGGGCGCGCCCACAGAGTTGACGCAGGAGACCGCCAGCCGCGTGCTGCTACCTGGCGACCCCGCCTTGAAGCTGAGCGCGGGCAACTGGCGGTTGGTAGGCGGTGTATTGAAACACACGGGCGGGGACGAGTCCGCCGTTTACGTGGAGGTCCCCAACGTGACAGAGTTCGACTTGTGGATGCGGTTCGAGGCGAAGCAAGACGGGATCTTAGGGGCGTTCTGTCCGGGCACGGCGCGACTGAGCGCGGGCAACGACTACATCGCCTTTGTCGGTGGCTATGCCAACACCGTAACGCGCCTGAGAATCTTCGGACGCGAACATGGTGATGAGGATGTGCGCATGACGCCCGGGCTGCATACGATGCAACTCACACGGCGCGCTGGCAACCTCTGGCTGCTCTTCGACGGCAAGCCCATCCTGTGGGCTGCCGACCCCCATCCCCAACAACCCGTCAACCGCCTCGCTGTCCTCGGTGGCTACGGCGGGGAACAGGTCATTCACGAGATCAGAATTCGAATGTGATGAGGTGAAAAGGATGACGTGGATTAAGACGGTGCCCCTTGAAGCTGACGAGCGCGTGCGCCGTGCGGTGATGGCGCAGAACGAGTTGTATCCGATAGAATACATGTCGCCCGTGCACCCGACGCCCTCGGGGGCGGCGGGGATTGTGGCGTCGCACAGTTTGATTCCTGATGCGCTGTATCATGCGTTCGCCACGTTCGGCGTGTTGATGTCGCCGGAGTTGCCGCTGACGCGGGCGCAGCACGAGATGATCGCCACCATGGTTTCGGTCATCAACCGCTGCGTCTA
>JANWYM010000373.1:0-3726 GCA_025055355.1 Abditibacteriales bacterium | reverse complement strand
GATTGGTCAAGGCGATTCAGGAGGATTACACCACCGCGCCCCTCAGCGAGCAGGATAGGGTCATGCTTGATTACGTTGTGCAACTGACCAAGGACGCGACACAAATCACGCCTCAACATCATGAGCGCCTACGCTGCGTCGGCTTCGACGACACTGCCATCTTGCAAATCACCCTCATCGCCGCGTGGTTCAACTACATCAACCGCGTGGCGGACGCGCTGGGCGTGGGGCGATAGGCTACACAATCTCCCGGCGCATCGTGCTGGCGATGGGCAACCGCGCGGCTAAGAACGCGGGATAGGCGGCGGCGACACCCCCCGTGACGATGAGCAGGATAAGCGTGCGCACAACGGCTTCGGGGGTGAGGACGAAGAAGTGTAATTCCTGCGGCAGGCTCGGCGCGCGGCGGAGGATGTTGTCCAGCGGTATCGCCGCCAACCAGCCGATGAGAAGGGCAAACGGCGCGCTGAGGAGCGTGAGCAGACAACCTTCCCACAGCACCATCATCGCCACGCGGCGGGCGCGGAAGCCGATGGCACGCAGCACGGCGATTTCGCCGACGCGCTCGTTGAACGAGACGGTCACGATGCTCAACACCAGCAGAAACGCCACGGCGAGACTGACGCTGCTGAGGATGAGCGAGAACTGACGGAAGTAAAACAGGCTCGCACTCAGGCGTCGGATGAACTCTTCAATGCTGAAGACCTCCACCAGCGGAAACCTTCGGCGCAGCCAGCGCAGCATGACTGGAATGTCACCAGGGGATTTGAGTTCCACCAGAATCAAGGAGACTCTGTCTTCGCGCGCTTTGCCCTTCATATCCTGCGCCTCGCTGACATGCAGGGCAACCGTGTATTGCTGACGCAAATCGAAGCGGAAGTCAGCGATGCCGCGCACGGTGAAAGGGCGCGGGTTCTGCATCGCTCGCAGCGGTGCGTTGTAAAAGGGCGCGAGGAGCACGCGGTCGCCCACGCGCAATTTTTCCTTCTCTGCCAGACGGCGGTTGATGATGAGTTCGCCCGTCCACGGTCCGTCGAAGCGCCCGTTAGCGTAGTGGGGGTCGCCGGCGCTCAGCCCTTGTCCGGCGATGCGACGGAACTCTCGCTCCGCCCCTTTGTCCATCGCCAAAGCGTAAACGGCAAGCGGTTGGGCGGACGGATGCTTCTGCAAGTAAAACGTCGCGCCGAACAGCGCCGCTGTGAACTTCACCTTCGGATGTCGCGCGATCTCCTCCATGATGCGATGCGCGTTGGGGATGGTCGCCTCCGTCTCAAACGGCAGCGTCCCCTTGGGCGCGAGGCGGATGTCGTAGCCCATTTCGTTGAGGATGCTGAGGATGCTGGCTTGCAGTCCGTTCGCCAGCAGCGACATGTCGAACAGCAGCCCACCCGTCACGGCAACGCCCAACACGCACCACAGCGTGCGACTCTTATGGCTCCACAGGTTCTTTGCCGCTAAAGCCAGCACTTTGTGCTTGGAAGTTCATGGGGTTCATCGGTTCATGAGTTCATGTCACGATGTCCATGAACCCATGAACCCTTATCTCCCCACCAGCCTCATCATCCTTGCCCGCGCAATGCGCCACGCGGTCAGCGCGCCTGCGAGAATGCCCATGCCCATCGCCAGCAAGAGGGTCACGACGATGACGGCGGGTGTGACTTGCGAGAAGATGAGATCGGTTTCATATTTTCTCTGATAGTAAGCGTTGATGAGCCACGCGGCGAGGTAACCTCCACCGACACCACCGAGACTGCCGCCCGCCGCGACGAGGAGGGTTTCCGCCAGCACCGTTTTGAAGAGGGTCGCCCGCGAGACGCCGATGAGCCGCAACATGCCCAGTTCCTGTCGCCGCTGCTCCACGCGCAGCGTCATCAGCGCCATGAGGAAAACCGTCCCCGCCACCAGCGTCAAGATCCCGATGGCTTTGTGGAAACGCGACACGACCTGCCAGGGGGTGGACGAACGCCGCGCCAATTCCTCGGTCGTGTAAACGTCAAACCCAAACCCGATGGCGCGCAGTTGCCGCTTGACCGCTTCGCGTTCGGCGGGGTTTTTGAGTTTGACGAGGATGACGTCCACCTGGTCTTCGCTGCCCGTCATGCGCTCCAAGTCGGGCAGGCGCATGGTCATGCGCAAGTCTTTCCGCCCCACGGCGGCGGGGTCGGGAGGCGGCTGGTAAATGCCGACGACGCGGAACCTCCGCGCACCCTCCATCGAAGGGTGCGCGGACAACTCCAGCACATCACCCACCTTGACGTTCAACGTCTGCGCCGTGCGGCGGGTGAGGAGGACGTCGTAAACCTTCTTCTCCTGCGATTCAGCGTTGACGGTTGCTTTCGTCATTGCGATTGTCATTGCTATCATTTTCCAGAGGTGTCGCCACATGACACACGAGCCGGTTGTAAATTTCGTTGGCATCTGGTACACTATGAAGTGTGCGACGGGGCTATCCCCTTTGGATAGTTCCTGCCGCACGAAGCGCCCGCTGCAAAGCGGGCTTTTTTACAGCCGCACAATGCCATCGGGATCGTTGGGCGCAGCCTGTCGCAGCAAGAGGGGACGCAGATGGTCGAAATATCTGTGAACGTTTCGGATACTCCCGCCGATAGAGCGCATGAGCAACCATGTCAACCGTCTGCAAGAAGTATGCGTGTATCGAATTGCGGAACGCAGGGTCTTCGATGATATTCAGCAGATGTGCCCTGCAAGCAAATTCAGGTTGTCAACCGCCCGTTCCTTTGCTATACTAAATGCTGCATGGTGGGTATAGCTCAGTCGGTTAGAGCGCCAGGTTGTGGCCCTGGAGGTCGTCGGTTCGAGCCCGATTACCCACCCCAGCCGGTATTATATGAAGCGTAAAACGTGAAACGTGGACTCACGTTATACCTCGCACGTCAAGTTCACTTTTTACGCTTCGCGTTTCACGCCCAGTGCCTTCCGCCGCAACTGACCGCACGCCGCGTCAATGTCCGCCCCGCGCTGAACGCGTTGCGTCACAGAAATCCCCGCCCGCTCCAGAACCTCGCGGAAGGCGCGGACGCGCTCGGGCGTCGGGGCGCGGTGGTCCACCTCCGCGACGGGGTTGAACGGAATCAAGTTGACGTGACAAATCAGCCCGCGGAGGAGTCGCGCCAACGCCCGCGCTTGAGCGGGATGGTCGTTGACCCCCGCGAGCAGCACGTATTCAAACGTCACGCGCCGCCCGGTTGTTGCGACGTATTGGCGGCATGCGGCGATGATGTCCTGCACGCCCCACTTGCGCATCGTCGGAATCAGTTGCGCCCGCAGGTCGTCCGTGGGCGCGTGCAGGCTGACGGCGAGGGTGAGTTGCAGTTTCTCGTCCGCCAGACGCCGAATGCCCGGCACGATGCCCACCGTCGAAACCGTCAGTTGCCGCATGGCAATGCCGACCTCTTTGTTGAGCAACCGCACCGCCTTCAGCACATTGTCCACGTTCAACAGCGGCTCGCCCATCCCCATGAAGACGACATGATTGACGCGGGCTGCAAGGATGTCGTTGACGGTGAGGACTTGCTCCACGATTTCCCCCGCCGTCAGGTTGCGAGTGTAACCGCTCAAGCCGGTGGCGCAGAAGGCGCAGCGCATCGGGCAGCCGACCTGTGAGGAGACACAGCAGGAGAGACGGTCGTCGTAGGGCAAGCCGACGGTTTCAATCGTTTCGCCGTCGCGGAGTTTCAGGAGCAGTTTGACTGTGCCATCCCGACT
>JANWYM010000372.1 GCA_025055355.1 Abditibacteriales bacterium | reverse complement strand
GTTCAAGGACGAGTTGCAAGCGTGGGCGGAACGCAGTGACGTGGAGTTGCACCTGACCGTGGACCGTCCTGACGACACCTGGAAGGGACACATCGGCGTCATCACCATGCTTTTCCCGAAAGTCGAACTCGACCCGGAGCAAACGGTAGCGACCGTGGTCGGTCCGCCGGTGATGTATCGCTTCGTGCTGTTGGAGTTGCTGGCGAAGGGGATCCCACTCAGTCAGATTTACTTCTCCCTGGAGCGTCGGATGAAGTGCGGTGTCGGCAAGTGCGGACACTGCCAGATTAACGGGGTGTATGTGTGCCAAGACGGTCCCGTCTTCAGTTTCCCCATGCTGAAAGTGCTGTGGGAAGCGGTGGAGACGCGGGCGCCGGTGCGGCGGTGAAGGGAGGGCGAGAAGGATGTCAACCAACGGTAAGCCCCGCGTGGCGTTCTTCGACTTTGCCTGCTGCGAGGGCTGTCAGTTGGAAGTGCTGGCGTTGGAGGAACGGTTGCTGGACGTGCTGCAGTGGGTGGACGTCGTGCAGTGGCGCGAGGCGATGTCGGAACATGCCGACGACTACGACGTGGCAATTGTGGAAGGGAGCATCACCCGTGCAGAGGACATCCCGCGCTTGCAGAAAATCCGCCAGACGGCGAAGGTCGTCATCGCGTTGGGTTCGTGCGCGACGTTGGGCGGTATCAACGCGATCAAGAACAGGTTCCCGCTGGACGCGGCGATGGCGGAAGTGTATGGCGAGAAGGCGGAGTATTTCAACACCGCCGAGGCGCGCCCCATTCACGCCGTCGTGCCAGTGGATTACTTCATTCATGGCTGCCCGATTAACAAAGAGGAGTTCCTCACGGTCATTCAACACGCCCTGATGGGTAAGCCCTACACGGTTCCCAATCGGGCGGTGTGTTACGAGTGCAAGTTGAACGAAACGGTCTGTCTTTACGAGAAAGGGAAGGTGTGTTTGGGGCCGATTACGCGCTGCGGGTGCGGGGCGATTTGCACGCGCTTCGGTCAAGCTTGCTTCGGCTGTCGGGGCGTGGTCGAGCAGCCCAACTTGCACGCCGCGAAAGAGGTCCTCACCCAATACGGTTACACGGTAGAGGATGTGCTAAAGCGCGCTGGACTCTACAACTCCTACGTCGCCCAGCAGGAGTTGGCGCAAGTAGGGAACGAGCGCAGCGCCGTTCCATCGAGGGAGGGGAGATAATCATGGCGGTCGAAACGATGGCGCAACCGAGTCTGGACATCAACGTTCACCACATCACGCGCCTGGAGGGCCATGGCAACCTCGTGATTAACGTGCAGGACGGCACGGTGGAGGAGGCGCATTTTCACATCATCGAAGCGCCGCGTTTGTTTGAGGTGATGGTCAAGGGGCACTCCTACGAGGAACTGCATCACATGACCTCGCGCATCTGCGGCATCTGCGCGGTCAGCCACACCTCCGCTTCCCTGCAGGCGACGGAACGGGCGCTGGGGATTGAGATTTCCGAGCAAACGCGGTTGCTGCGTCTGCTGGCGTTTCACGGGGAGATGGCATCCAGCCACGTGCTACATGTCTACTTCCTCGCTGCGCCCGACCTGTTAGGCACGCCCAGCGTCGTGCCGCTGGTGCAGACGCATCCCGACGTGGTGCGGCGGGCGATGCGGCTGAAGAAACTATTCTACGACCAGTGCGCCGTCGTGCTGGGACGGCACACCCACCCGGTGGCGATGGAGCCGGGCGGGTTCAGCCACTTCCCGACGGAGAAGGAACTGGTCGCCTTGAAAGAACGATTGATAGCGGCGCGGGCTGACCTTGAGGCAACCGTCGAACTGTGTCAGCAGTTGCCGCTGCCCGACTTTGCGCGGGAAACAGAGTATGTCTCGCTGACCGACCCGCATCGCTACGCCTTCTATGAAGGCGACATCAAATCCAGCGAGGGTTGCGTCGTGCCGCCCGAGGAGTATCGCGCCGTGACCAACGAATACGTCGTGCCACATTCCACCGCCAAACACGCCCGCTGGCACCGCGACGCCTACGCCGTTGGGGCGTTAGCGCGGTTCAACAACAACCACCCGCAATTGCACCCGAAGGCGCGGGAAGCCGCGCAGGCGTTAGGCTTGACCGCGCCGTGCACGAACCCGTTCATGAACAACGTGGCGCAGGTCGTCGAGACGGTGCACTGCATAGAAGACAGCATTGCGTTGATTGACACCCTGTTGGATAAAGGGGTCAAACCTGAGAAACCCGTGCCGCCGGCGCGTCTGGAGGGTGACGGTGTGGGTGCAGTGGAAGCGCCGCGCGGGATTCTGTTCCATCATTACGTTTACGAAAAAGGGCACTGCGTCAAGGCGAACTGCATCATCCCGACGGCGCAGAACCTCGGCAACATTGACCGTGACCTGCGCGCTTTCACGCCGCAGTTGATGGCAACCTACTATCCCGACAAGGAAACGATTCGGCATAAACTGGAGATGCTGATTCGTTCGTATGACCCGTGTATCTCCTGTTCGGTGCATCTCCTTGAAGTAGAGTTCAAGGAGGGGCATTAGGCGAAATGTGCAATCTGTTTATTTTGCAGAAACACCCGTAGGGGCGCGCCCAGGGGGCAACCGCCGTGCCAGCCCTTGCAGCGACCGCATCGGGCTGGCAGGGACGCCCGCCCCTACGTTGCCTGATGCGCACAGTTCAAAGCATGATTCGCGTTCTGGGCGTGGGTAACCCGTTGATGGGCGATGACGGCGTGGGCATTGCCGTCATTGAATACCTCTGGAGGGAGACGGTGCCGCAAGGCGTAGAAGTGGTGGACGCTGGCACGGGTGGGCTGGACCTCGTGCATCTCATTGAAGAAGCGGACGCGGCGGTGATTGTGGACGCGGTCGAGATGGGCGCAGCACCGGGCACTCTGAAGTGGTTCCGTCCGCAGGACGTGAAGCAAAACGGAGAGTTATGTCATCTCTCCCTGCATGAAACGCGGCTGGGCGCGGTGCTTCAGTGGTTGGCGTGGTTGAACATCCGAACGCCGGTGTGGATTCTCGGCATTCAACCGGCGGCGGTGCGACTCGGCGCGGGGTTGAGCCTTCCCGTGCAGCGCGCTGTCCCGCAAGCCGCCCAACTGATCCATGAGTTTGTAGGGGCGGGCGTCTCTGCCAGCCCAACGTAGGGGCGGGCGTCCCTGCCCGCCCGACGTAGGGGCGGGCGTCTCTGCCCGCCCCACGTAGGGGCAGGCGTCTCTGCCCGCCCAAGAAAGGAGGAACTCAGCATGGCTAAAATTCTCATAATTGACGACGACCCGGACATCAGCGAAGCCATACGGCTCGTTTTAGAGGCAAGTGGGCATGAGGTGGGCGAAGCCCGCAGCGCGGCGGAGGGGATGACCAAGGTAGCCGAGTTCTCCCCTGACCTAATTATTTTGGACGTAATGATGGAGTCCGACACGAGCGGTTTCCACGTTGCCTATCAATTGCGGAGCGAAGACCCCACCTCGCCCTACTACGCCTACCGTCACGTGCCGATTCTCATGCTGACCGCTATCAGCAAACAAAAAGGCATGACCTTCTCGCCCGAAACCGACAGCGAGTTCCTGCCGGTGGACGACTTCGTGGAAAAGCCCATTCAGCCCGACGCCCTGATGCGAAAGGTCAATTCGTTGCTGCAAAAGAAAACAGGAGTGTAACGGAGACATCTTCCAACGGATGAAATGTGCCAACGGATAACGGCTTGAGACTTGAACGGTCTCATCCGTTGGGACTTTTCATCCGTTGGCGGAAACGCTGTTGAGTTGAGCCACTGAGGATGCACGAGTTCAGCATCGCGGAGGAACTGTTGAAAGCCACCCTGGCAGTGGCAGAGACTCACGGCCAGCGCCAAGTGGAGCAGATACGCGTGCGCATCGGGCGGCTGCGGCAGGTGGTGCCAGACGCGCTCACGTTCGCCTTCGACGCCCTGGCGAAAGGGACACTCGCCGAGGGCGCGGTGCTGGTCTGGGAGGAAGTTCCGACGCGGGTGCGCTGCCGTCAGTGCGGCACTGTATTTCAGCCCGAGGAAGACTGGTTTTGGTCTTGCCCCTCCTGCGGCGCGGCGGGTGGCGAGGTGCTGGAGGGCGAGGAGTTGATTTTGGAGAGTGTGACGTTGAGGGAGCAAACAGGATTGTCGGCGTCACGTGGTTGGAGAGGAATACCATGATACCGCTAATAGGATGAGCGGACGCGGAGGAAGGTTAGGTGGCGAGTGTCCGCGTCCGTGTGGCGAGAAAATCGTCTTCGTCGTCGTCCTCGTCGTCGGTCGCTGTTGTGGTTCGAGAACGAGGACGACGACGATGTGCGGAGAAGTTGCTCATGTGTGAAAACCATCGTTCGGCAGGTCACCATCACGACCATCATCACCACCCTCATCACCACCATCACAGGGAGCATGTCCACGGTAACGGTGCGACAGAGGTGCGTGTCGTTCACAAGATTATGCAAGCCAACGACGAGTTTGCCGAGATGAATCGGACGCGGCTGCAAGAGGCAGGCGTGGTCGCCCTCAACCTCATCAGCGCGCCCGGTTCGGGCAAGACGGCGTTGATTGAGGCAGCGATTCGGGCGTTGGGAGACCAACTGAACATCGGCGTGATTGAAGGCGACCCCGACACGACGCGGGACGCAGAGCGCATCATGCGGCTGGGCACGCCGGTGGTGCAAATCAACACGGCTGGCGGATGTCATCTGGACGCCCACCTCGTTCATCGCGCCCTGGACAGTTTCGACTTAGAGAGCCTGGACTTGCTCTTCATCGAGAACGTGGGCAACCTTGTGTGCCCTGTGGAGTTCGACTTGGGCGAAAGCGAGCGCGTTGCTG
>JANWYM010000371.1 GCA_025055355.1 Abditibacteriales bacterium | reverse complement strand
GGCACGTTGGCAGGTTGGCAGGTTTAACGTTCCAACGTTCCAACGTTCTAACGTTCCAACGTGCTAACGTAACGTGTTAACGTGCCAACGTGCCAACCTGCTAACATGCTAACGTGCCAACGTGCCAACCTGCTAACGTGCTAACGTTTTAGAGTTTGTCAACCATGTCGCCGTCCGCTCGATGACCTCCCGCTCCCACGCCAGCGCGTAGTAACTGTGGTTCGCACCGGTGACGAGATGGATGGTGGGCTCGATGCTGATTTCGCGGCAGCGTGCGATATACCATGCCAGCGCTTCGTTTGTCACTGGGTCGTTGGTGCCGTAGATGAGAAGAACGTCACCCCGAAATTGCTTGAAACGTTCCAAAGTTTGCCGCCGAAATCCTTGGGGGAGTTGACCGGGCTGTGCGCCTTCGATGTTCTCCCCGCCGCTCCTGCCGAGCAGGACGCGGGCGATGCTTCGGGGCTGCAGCGCGCCCGTGAACAGTTTGCGCCACGTGGCGGCACGGAACAACTTGCGCCCATACTCTTTGAGATAGAAGGCTTTCTTTTTGATCTCCCGTTCGACGCTTGCCTCCGCCGCGAAAATCGGCGCCGACCACAACGCGAGCGAGTCAATCGCTGGGTGCAGCGTCGCCGCGCCGAACGCGACTTCGCTGCCGGAGCAAATCCCTAACAGCGTCACATGCCCCACGCCCGTCTGCTCTACCAGCCACGCGACCGCCGCGTGTGTGTCCTCCACCATCGTCGCCAGCGTCGCGTGTTCCATCACGCCCTCGCTGTCGCCACGCCCCCGAAAGTCAAAACGTAACGCAGCCATCCCTTCCCGTTCCAGCCGCCGCGCCGCGCGGACGAACATCTGGTGCGGTCCTGTGCGGTAGCCGCTCCAACCGTGCAAAAACACGACAGCGCGTGCCACCGTCCCGCCGTCAGGCAGGTGCAGAATACCAAACAGTCGGCAGCCGTGACTCGCAAACGTGATGGGTTGCTCCATGATGTCTGCTCTCTCTCGGCGTCTATTCTATCACGACGCGACAGGGTTGACAAAGTTTGACACAGACGGGGCAAGCGGTCATAATCGCTTGCAGCAAACTATCGCAGGAACCACCCACGCCGGCAGGTCGGCATCACGCCGTATAAAAATCATCCTCGTCCTCGTCCTCGAACCTCACAAACGACCGACGACGAGGACGACGACGAGGACGGTTTTTGCAGGAGGAGTTCATGGTCAGTTACGCGGACTTGGGCGTTCGCCGGGTCATCAACGCGATGGGCACCGTCACAACGCTGGGCGGTTCGCTGATGCCGCAAGAAGTGCTGGACGCGATGTATGAGGCGGCGCGCATGTTCGTTTCGATCCCGGAGCTGCAGGAGAAGGCGGGTGAGCGCATCGCGCGTCTTACGGGAGCGGAGGCGGCGTATGTGTGCGCGGGGGCGGCGTGCGGGCTGATGTTGGGCACGGCGGCGTGTATGACGCGCGGTATCCGCGAGCGCATGAACCGACTACCCGATACGCAGGGGATGCCGCATGAGTGTATCATGCTTGCTGCTCACCGGAACGGGTTTGATTTTGCCATCCGTCAGACGGGCGCACGCATCGTCGAGGTCGGGACCGTGGAGAACGGCGCGACGGCGATGGATGTTATCTCGGCAATTGGACAGAACACCGCGCTGATCGCTTTCTTCATGGCGTTTGAACAACGCGGGAAGTTGTCGCTCGATGAGGTGCTGTCCGTCGGGCGGTCTTACAACGTGCCGGTGTTGGTAGACGCGGCGGCGGAACTGCCACCGGCGGAGAACCTCACGAAGTTTATCAGCATGGGGGCTGACCTCGTGGTGTTCAGCGGTGGCAAGGGGTTGCGCGGTCCGCAGAGCAGCGGGTTCATCTGCGGGCGCAAGGACTTGATTGCGGCGTGCGCGGCGCAAGGGAGCCCGAATGCCGGCATCGGGCGCGTCGCTAAGGTGGGCAAGGAAGAAATCATGGGCCTGCTCGCCGCGCTTGAACGTTTCGTGCAACTCGACCACGAGGCGGAACGGCGGCAGTGGGAGGCACAGGTCAACACCATCCTCGACACCTGCAAGGGGATTGTCGGCGTGCGCGCCATGCGCCTGTTCCCCAACGAGCGCGGGCAGCCCATCCCGCAAGCCGTCCTACGCCTTGAGCCGCACGCTGCGGTCAAAGCCGCTGAGTTGGCGCGCTACCTCGCGGAGGGTGACCCGTCCATTCGAGTGCGACAGGTGCGCGACACCATCCTGATCAACCCGCACATGCTGGAGCCGTCGGACGAATACGTGATTTGCGAGCGGTTGCGTTCGATTCTGGGGTGAGGCTCCTGCCGAAGAGGCGGTTGTTTTCGGAGGAGCGTCCATGCCGACCGGTCGGCACACCGACGGATGGAAACATCCCAGGATACGATTTTGCTTTTCCATCCGTGTTAGCAGCCATTTTCGGAGGAGACACAGGTGAACATGCGCGGAATCGTCGTCGCCTTTATCTCGGCACTCGTTTTCATCGCCTCAGCAAAACTTAGCGGAGCAGACGAAGCCGTCGACGCTTACCGAGAGGGCACGCGCTTGCTGGAAGCGGGGCGGTGGCGCGAAGCGACGCCGCACTTTGATAGGGCGATTCGCTTGAAGCCGACGCTGGCGGAAGCGTTCAACAACCGAGGGGTTGCCTTCCACCGCGCGGGGCAGTTCGACAAAGCCATCAAGGACTACACGCAAGCGATCCGTCTCAAGCCCGACTACGCGGAGGCGTTCAACAATCGAGGGGTGGCATACCACCGGCAGAACCAGCGTGCGCAAGCCCTCAAGGACTTCAGCGAAGCCATTCGCCTCAAGCCCGATTACGCGGACGCCTACGCCAATCGCGGTGCGGTGGCAGCGGCTCTCCATCAACACGAGCAAGCCGTGAAGGATTTGACTGAAGCGATTCGGCTTCAATCGGACAACGCGAGTTACTATTTCAATCGCGGCAACGCTTATCGGAATCTCAGGCAGCACGACCGGGCGATTGCGGACTACACGCAAGCCATTCGCTTGAACCCGCGCCTTGCCGTCGCGTTCAGCAATCGCGGCGCGTCGCGGCAGGACAAGGGGGACGTGAAGGGCGCGCTTGCCGATTACGACAAAGCGATTGACCTCAACCCGCAGTTAGCCGAAGCCTACGGCAATCGGGGGCTGGCGCGATTGATGGAGGGTCAGGACGCTGACGCGTGGAAGGACTTCGACAAGTGCTTCCGACTCAACCGCGCCCTGAAGCCGAAATTTGAAAAGTTCATCAGGACCGTGCAAGCGCAGCGGCAGCAGAAGGTCGCGGCGGCAGCGGCGCAGGCGCATAACGAGGGCGTGCGCCTCTTGAGGGAAAACAGATTTGAAGAGGCGATTGCGCGTTTTGACGCCGCGCTGCGCCTCAACCCGCAACTGGCGGAGTCGTATTTCTGTCGGGGCAACGCGCACACCGGACTCAAGCAGCCTCAGCAAGCGATAGAGGATTACACGGCAGCGATTCGCGTCAACGGGCGTTTTGCCAAGGCGTTCAACAATCGTGGCGTGCTCCATCTCAAGCGCAACCAACTCAAATCCGCCCTGCAAGATTTCACGGCGGCGATTCGAGCCGATGCGCGCTACGCAGAGGCATACAACAATCGCGGCTTCGTGTATGAGCGACTTCATCAACTTCAACGAGCAGTTCAGGACTACACGCAAGCGATTCGGCTCAACCGCAACTATGTGGTCGCCTACCACAATCGCGGCAACGTCTATCGTCGCCTGCGACAGCACCGCCGCGCGATTCAGGATTACACTGAGGTCATTCGCCTCGACCCGCAGAACGCCGACGCTTACAACAATCGCGGGGCGAGTTACTATGAGAGCGGGCAGAAGCAGCGGGCGATGCAGGACTACGATGCAGCGATTCGGCTGAATCCTCAACTGGCGGTCGCCTACGCCAATCGCGGTGCAGCCAAGCGGGACAAGGGCGATTTGCAGGGCGCGCTCGCCGACCTCAACCGAGCGATTGACCTCAACCCACGTCTCGCCGAAGCCTACGCCCATCGAGGGCTGGTGCGCTTGCAGCAGCGCAAAGAGGCTGATGCGCAGAAAGACTTTGCCGCGTGCTTCAAGTTGAACCGGGATTTGCAGCCGAAGGTGCAGCGGCTTATCAAAGCGGTTAAACGAAAGCCGGCGAGGTGAGGAGCCATGAACGGGTTGCCCACAAGTCTAAGCAGAGGGCGAGGCAGCGGAGGCGTTGCCTTCCTTCTGTGCCTGTCCATCGTTTTCCTGCGAGCGGCGCGGGCGCAGGAGTTGCTGCCCAACGGTTCTTTTGAGGAAGGACAGCGCACGCCGACGGGTTGGCGCACGCCCATGAGGGGCGAGTGGAACGCGGGCGCCGCGCACAGCGGCAGGCGGTTCGTCAGCGCGCGCTCCAAGCATGAAGAGGTGGTGTGGGAAAGCGAGAGCGTCAAACTCCAACCGCAGACCGATTATCGTTTGAGCGGCTGGATTCGCGCGCCGGTGGACGTGGCGCGGCGGGTGGTGGGCTGGAACAATCAGGTGCGGTTGGGCGTGGACCTGTTGAACGAATTGGGGCAAGTCATTCGCCATGCGCAGACGCCGATGGTGCGCCGCTCCGAGGCATGGCAGTTCGTGGCGGTGGAGTGGAACGCGGAGCGGGCGGTGGCGGCGCGGGTGTGGTTGAAGGTCAAGGGGCGCGCCGACCTCGACGACGTGAGCCTCGTGCCGATAGCAGCGAGTTTTATGGGCAATAAAGGCGTCGAGGGCGACGAGCGCGAGCGCGTGCCGTTCTGGGGTGAGGAGACAAACGACA
>JANWYM010000370.1 GCA_025055355.1 Abditibacteriales bacterium | reverse complement strand
GCGAACGACTCGCGCCGCCCATCGGGGTGCTGCAGCCACAGCTCAGGCTCGGCAATCAGCTCGCCGATGACGCTGAGCATTACGCCCGTCTCGGCAGGAAGCTGCTCCAGTAAGCGTTGCGCAACGGGCGGCGGCGCATATTGGCGATGCCGAGGTTGAGGGCGGCGGTCAACGCGCCGAGGCGGTTGACGTCCACGCGATGCACGCCCCGCATGCCGCCGCGATATTGCTCCAGTTCCCAACTGAACTTGACCAGCACGATGCCAATGACCAAGGCGGCTAAGGAGATGATGGTGAACGCCAGAAAGATAAGGAACGGCGTCATGGTAATCTTGAACGCGGGATGGACAATAGCCAGAATGACGAGAACCATCGTGAAAACCACCGCCACGCCGATGATTTGCCTGCGGATGTCTGCGAAGCCGCACACCAGCCGCTCGACAAAGTAAGCAAATGGCAACACCAGAAACAAGTAGAACAGCACGCCTTTAACGACATCGTTGGCGGTGGCGGCAACGTCGGGATAAATCGCCGACTCAAATGCCCACGCCTGCTGCGTTTCAGCGCGGGCGACGCTCCACTGGCGCTGTTGTCGGGCGCGGGCAGCGTTCTCCAACGCGTCCAACGCGAGCCGATGCAGTTGATTCAAGCGGTCGTTGCTGATACCGTGCTGGGCGAGCAGGCGCAGGCGGCTGTCGTCGAGAACCCACAGGTCTTTGGTGACCTGCAGCGCTGCGTCGGAGAAAATCGTCGGCTGCGTGATGCGGAAGCCGCGCCCTTGCGGGTGGTCGTGCTTCATCGCCAGCAAGCCTTTCAGCGGCGGCTTGCTCCAACGGTCTTTGTATTGTGGACTCCGCACATCCGCGTTGATCAGCACCAGGCGGAAGCCGACGAGGCCCAGACTCATGAGCACTTTGATCTTGGCGTTGCGTTGCACGAACACCATCGCCACGGGTTCGACGTAGGACATATCGTAGCGCGTCGCCAGCGGCAGGAAGATGCCGAAGTAATGCGGGTCGCCTTCGGTGTCGGCGTCCAACACCTTGAGGTTCTGGAGGCTGACAAGATAGCGCGGGTCCACCAGTTCGATGAGGGTGACAGACACGCAGGGAAAGATGACGTAGTTCAGCACCTTGCCACCTTTGTCGTTCATGGCGAACTGGCGGAAGTTGAACTTGGCGTTGCCGTCGCTGCCGAGGTCGGGGGCGTAGTCAATCTCGCCCGCGTCGTTGAAGTGGAACGCTTCCAACCGCACGTTGCCTGGCCACTGGAAGTGCAGCAGTTGATACCACGCCTCTTTGCCCTCCGCCATCGCATAGCCGTTGGGGTGGACGCCGTAGATGGGTTTGGGGCTGGAGCGCATGAAACTCCCGCGCCAGCCCAAGTCGCGCAGCGCGACGATGACCGTGTTGGGGACGGGCTTGCTCGGCACGATGTTTTTCTTGGGGTCAGCGGTCACGACCTGTCCGAACAGCGGTCCCTTGTTGCGCAGCGTCGGCTCTTGAATCCACACGGGGAACTCCGGGTCGTTGAACGCGCGCGGCAGCAGGGCGCTCAGCAGGTCCACCTGCGCTTGCAGGTTGCCGAAGTTCACGCGGTCAGGGGTGTCGAAAGGTGTGTCCACGAGATTGCGGCTGTCGGAGCAGGTCGCCAGCGTCACGCCGCCAGAGAAGAAACTGACCACCTCCGCCTCAAACGCGGGCAGTTCGGGGAAGAAGGTGTCTGCGCTGCGCCCTTGGATGGGGTTGATCGTGTCAGCGAACCACTCATCGGCTTGCGGGGTGGGATGTGAACCCTTCGTTTCTCGTTCCATCGCCCGCAGCGTCTCGCGGAACGCTTTGCCGACGTAGGCGTAACTGCGCTCGCGGGCGGTGTCGCGGTTGTCCTCGTAACTGCCACGGGCGAAAAGCCCGACTTTGCGCGTGCCGCTGCTGAGGTCCAAGCCGATGAAGAGGGCGGTCGGTTTTTTGTCGGCGTCTTCAAACGTGGAGAAATAGCGCTTATAGAAGGCGATCAGGGCTTGGGTTTTTGTGCCGTCCTCGTCCAGTTCGGCGGGGAGTTTAGTGCCGCCGTCGGTTTTGGCGATTTCAAACCCGCGACTGTAAGTCGCTACACCTGCCAAACCCATGAAGTGCGCGGAGGTGGCTACAAAAACAATCGTGCGCTTGGGCTTGGCGGCTTTCAGTTGCTGGGCGATTGCGAGGAGCGCAGCGATGCCGCACGCGCTCTCCGCGCCGGGCGCGAGGGTGGGCACGACGGAGATGGAATCGTAATACGCGCTCAGGACAATATGCTCATCACGCAACTTCGGGTCACTGCCGGGGATTTTCCCCCAGATATTGTAGCACGTCACCGGCTGCCACGTCACCCGCGCGCGGAGTGTCGCCCGTATCGCCCGTCGTGCCGTAACGGTTGTGGTCACTAACTTCAGCCCCTCCTCCCGCTCCATCCAGAATCGCGGCGCGTTGAGGGGAACGGAGAGGAACTTCGCTTCCGCCTCTTGCCGAGACGTGATGGGGGGAGCGATGAAGATGACGGCTTGCGCGCCCAGGGTGAAGGCGTTCACCCAGTTGTCCCCACTGTCGAAGTCCATCAGCACAATGCGGCCTTTGACTTCTTTGCCGTCGAAGTCTTTCAGGTCACCCTTGCGGGCGTAGAGCAGTTCGCCGGTCAAGCCCTCTCGAGGCGTGGTGCAGGTGCGCACGAAGTTGGGAAACAGCGCACGCAGCCGCCAAGTGGCGCCGTTGACGGTGAGCGACGCGAACTCCTCTATCGGCGCCGCCATGCGAAACGGCTGCCGCCGCACCTGCTGCAAGCCGATGTCGCGGAACGCCTTCTCCACGTAGTCCGCCGCTCGGTTCAAACCGGGCGAACCCACGAAGCGCGACTCCATCGCTGCCAAGTCGCGGACCACCTGCTCGACGGACGGCGCAGCAGCGTGAGCGGGCGAGAGGACGCCCATAACAGAAACTAACGCTACAATGCCGCAGAGCCACTTGGGGGCTTCTTGGGTCCTCAACATTCCTGCCTCCAACGCTTCTGAGTTCATCGTTATTCTACACCAAGTTGCGCAGGAGAGGCAAGCGGCGAGTAACGTAGCCCGCGATGCCGTCGCAGAACCATCTCCGGAGTTACGCGGTTACCGTCACGACCTTTCCCCTCCCCCAGGGGGAGGGGAGTTCTCCTTGGCGTTGTGGCGACGAAAAAAGCCTGTCATGGCGAGCGCAGCGAAGCAATCCCCTCCGCAACAACCGTCTCCCCCGCAGGGGATTGCTTGGCTATGCTCGCCATGACATCCGGAGCCAGGGCAAAAAGTCCCGCCGCGCTGCCCCCATGACTCGCCTCCCCTTGGGGGAGGGGAAAGAGTGTGTCCGTAACTGCGTAACTTTTGCATCTTTCGTGCGGTTACTGTTGACAAATTGGCAAAGGACGTCAACCCCCTTTAACGATAAGGGATTTCCCCTAAACTAAGACAGATTGCAACTTCCTTCCCTTTGCCCTGTCTAATTCGGCGGAAAACAAACAAGTGCAACAGATATGCTTTCCTGCTGAAAGCCGTCGGATAGAAATGAAGGTGAAGGGAATGAAGTGTGACCTGTACCAGCCGCTGTTGTCAGCCTACAGTGACGGGGTCTTAGACGGGGCGGAACGGCAAGCCGTGCGTGAGCATGTGAACCTCTGCGCCGATTGCGAGCACGAGTTGCGCACGTTGCAGTCTTTGAAGTCGCTGCTTGCGTCGTGCGACAGCGTGTCAGCCCCCAGTGATATGGTCCGTCATATCTTCGCTGCCGTGCAGAGTGCGCCACCTTTGCCATCTCTGACTTGCGACGAGGCCCTTTTTTTGCTGTCGCCCTACATGGATGATGAACTGGATGAGACCGCTGCCCGTCGCGTGTTGAATCACGTCGCGGTGTGCGATGCTTGTTATGCCGAACTGCGCGCGTTAGAGCGTCAATCCATAATGCTCGGTGCACTGCCGGAGACGCCCGCCCCGGCTGCTCTGAAGGAAGCCATCCTGGAGCGTGTGGCGCAATTGTCGGCGGGTTGGCTGATGCGTCTGCTGCATCGCTTGCGCACAGCAGTCACACTTCAGCCCCAGTGGTCCTACGGTGTGGCGACGGCAGCCGTCGTGCTGATGGGCGCTGTGTTCGCGTCGCACTTCCGCCCCACGGCGCCACCCGTTGCTGAGCGTCCTTACGTAGCAGCGGCCCCGAAAACAGCGGCACCACAGCCGCTCAAGCAGGACAAAGAATCGCCGTCTGTGCCAGAGAAGGCGGGCAGCACGGCTCGATTGGCTGAGTCTCGAGGCAGCAAGGTCGAGACCGTCGCCTCCGACGCGGGCAAAAGCGCGCCGGTGGTCAGGCTGGCGTCTTTGACCGCGAAGAAAACCTTCGGCGTTCCGCCGTCTAAAGCCCACCGCGCTGACGCGAAAATCAAAACACCTCTCAGAAATGAAGCCGCTCCTGAAAGCCTCCTCGTCAACTTAGACAAAGGCACGGTCAAGCCCAGCCTCAGCCAGTTGGACCTGCCCGAGGAGCCGACACCGACGATGATTGAGATGTTGGAGACGGTCAGCCGCCATGCCTCGGAAACCAACGAAGACGTCTCCAGCCTGTTAGCATCGGCTCCGACGGTAAGTTATCATGCGGGCGGATTGAACCTCCCCGAGGAAAACGAAACCTCAGCGTCTCCGGCAAAAGTCGCCGCCGCTCCGCGCAAAATCCCGTTGGGTTCAACGATACTGCCGCTGCCTAAGGGAGATTCCTTCAAGGGACAATACAATCCCCTTAAAGGACGGCGGATAGACGACCTGCCGCGCCGCGTCGTCATCGC
>JANWYM010000036.1 GCA_025055355.1 Abditibacteriales bacterium | reverse complement strand
GGGGAACGGCTCGCCGTCCACGAAAATCATATCATCGCCCTCGCCATACCAGTCGTTCATCTGCCGCGCAAAGCAATCAATGTCCAGGTGGCAGCCCACGTAATGCCCGCGCCCCTTCGCCTCTAAGATCACATAGTTGCCCTTGCCGTCGGTGTTCTTCAAATCCTCCCAATACGCTTTGCGCCACGCCTCCCAGTCGCTTTTGTCCGGACCGCCGGGGATTTCAAAGCCTTTCGTCGGATTCTCGCGCCGCCACTGGGCGTGAAACCGTGCGAGGTCCGCTGTCGCACTCGCGTCGGGATAGAGTTCCACGTCCACGTAAAAATAGAGCGTGAGGTTTTCCTTCTCGCACTCGTTCGTGACCTCAATCCGCATTTCCTCGCTGAACGGCATGGGGAACCAGCAGTTCATCGCCCGCCCGTCCTGCGGCGACATTTGCAGGGGCAGGCTGACGAAGTTCTTGAATATGCCATGCCCCAGCCCGAAGAAGTCGCCGAGGGGACATTCCACGCTCGGCGTCTTCTCGCCGTCCCAAAACATCCGCAGCACCACACGCCGCGCATACGCTGGCGCGGCGCAAGAGGTCGTCATCCAGATGTGCTTGATGCACCCGGCCCCACCCGTCTGCGCAATCACCTTCGTCTCGCCGGGCGCGAACACCCAATAGTCCGCGTTCCCACCCGTCACGTCATAACTGGAAAACCGCTTGGACTTAAAGTTGCGAATCACCGCCAAGTTTGTTAAAGTGGTAGTGCCGATCACCGCCAGCCTCCGTGGAACGTGAAGCGTGAGACGTGAAGCGTGAAGCATGAAACGTAAAACGCGAGATGTGAACTGGCGCGATGGATTCATATTTCATGCTTCACGTTTCACGTAAGGAGACGTTATGCTCATCCGTTCATTCGACCCGGACGCGCTCCGTCCTGCTCACGACGGGACAATTTTAGCGCAAAGCGTGTTCAGCGGCAAGGACATCGGCGCGCCGTTCAGTTGCGCGTTTGGCGTGTTGAAGCCCGGCATGCAGCAAAAACCGGAGCGCGCGCCTGTCGCCAAAATCTACTACCTGCGCTACGGCACGGCGACGATGCAAATTGACGACGAGGTGCAGACGCTCAAAGCGGGGGACGTGCTGTTCATCCCCGCGAACACTTATCACACGATGCGCAACGACAGCCACGAGGAGTGCAGCACCTTGGCGATTTGGTGGACACCGATGGAGACCTGAGCGAGGAACTGGTGGGCGCGGGAGGGATCGAACCTCCGACCTCTTGAATGTGAGTCAAGCGCTCTAACCGCTGAGCTACGCGCCCGCCTTGTGCTTCAAGTATAGCATGCGGACATCAAAAAGACAAGACCTCGCAGAGCGAGAAACCTTCACCCCCGCAACAGCCGCCATCACCGCTCCCCGTTCCTTCCTGCCCAGCCCAAATAGGCGACGAGTCCGACCGCCGTGAGGAAGGCGAAGACGAGTTTGGGATACGGCCCGATCGGTAGCGGCGTGACGAAGCCTTCAATCGTTCCCGCGAGGACAAGTAGGGGAATGACACCTAAGATGAGGCGAATCGCCCGTTGTCCGTGTTCGGCGAGGGCGTCGCGGCGGCGGCGGCGTCCGGGGAGAGCGAGGGCTTTGCCGAGGAGCAGCCCCGCGCCGCCCGCGATGAAAATCGCGGTCAGTTCGATGATGCCGTGCGGCAGGATGAGCGACCAGAACTCCAGGCTCTGATGCGCCGCCGTGAAGGTTTGCGTGAGCGAGCCGAGCATGATGCCATTGAAGAACAACACGCCGACTGTGCCGACACCAAAGAGGACGCCCGACGCGAACGCCAAGAACGAGACGCGGATGTTGTTTGTCATAATCGCACTGGACAGGACGGCGGCTTCGTTGGGCATCACGGAACGCGACAAGGGCAGCCCTTGCCCGCCCCTGTTTTTCGGCTGGATTGCGGCGAGGCTGCGTCCCAACAGTTGATAGGGGGCGGCGGGATCGGTAGCGGTGGCGAAGTAACCGAAACCGGCCCCGCCCATGAAGAGCATCGCAGCGACCAGCGTGTAGGTCAACGTCTCCCGAAACAGACGCGGAAATCCAGCAGCGAGGAACGCGACCCCATCGCGCCAACTGAGGCGCGGGCTGCGATAGACGTGGCTGTAAGCGCGCGCCACGAGGTCGTTCAGGTATTCCAGCACCTCCGCGTTGCCCGTCTGCGACCGTGCCTGCACGAGGTCGGAGGACACCCTCCGATACAGCGAGCCGAACTCGCGCACCTCCGCCGGTGAGAGGTTTGCCCAACCGGCGCTTTCCACCTGGCTCAACAGCGCTTCTAATCGCTGCCAGCGAGCGTGTCGTTCGTGGAGGAAACGATTGATGTCCATTGAAAGTAAAGAGTTGAGGGTTAAGGGTTGGAACGGTGGAACGTTACAACCAAGGGTGACACGGTTGCCGTCATTTCCTTCCTCTCTCGAAAATCGTCCTCGTCCTCGAACCTCACAAGCGACCGATGGCGAGGATGACGACGCGGACGATTTCCATGCGGCGTGTGTCCCCTTGGGGGCATGGATGGTTCCTCCTCCCACCCCTTTGTGGCGGCTTTCTCGCCCTCCAAATCAGGCTTTTCTGTCGGGGAAGCCGCTGAGAGAACTCCCCTCCCCTCGTGGGAGGGGTTGGGGAGGGGAAGAGAGCATCAGCAACGGCGTAACTTCTGGAAACGTCCTGATCTGCCGACCTGCCAACGTGCCAGCCCTTAACCCTCCGTAGTTTACTTCATCTACCGTTAGGCTGTCAAGGTGATAGGCGATGCGGGCGAGGCATCGGATTTTGACGCCGGAGAATGTGGAGTTTACGTTTGAACTGGCGGGGTTGGGCAGTCGGTTGCTGGCGGGGCTGGTGGATGGTGCTATCATCGTGGGACTGGTCTTTCTGCTCCTGTCGGGTGGTAGTTTTGTCTCGGCGCTCACGTTCGGCGTGGGCATGGCGATAACGATCCTCGCCGTTTTTCTCGTTCTCTACGGCTACTACGTTTTGTTGGAATGGCGTTGGCAGGGTCAGACGGTAGGCAAGCGGCTGCTGGACATCCGCGTGATTGACGAGCGTGGGTTAAGCATTGACTTTTATCAAGCCCTGCTTCGCAACCTGCTGCGCCTCATTGACGCGCCGCTGCCGTTTTTCTACCCTGGCGTCTTCGTCGCTTTGAGCAACGGTCAGGGGAAACGCACGGGTGACTGGGTGGCAGGCACGGTCGTCGTCAAGGTGCGCCAGCGCGTCATGCCGTCGCAAATCATCGCGCCGTTCGACCGCTACAACTCGCTGATGGAGGATACCGCGCTGCGTCAGCGGGTGCGCAGACGGCTGACGGTGGAGGAAAAAGACCTGCTGCTGCAGATGTGCCTGCGCCGTGAGCAACTCGCCCTGAGCAGCCGACAGGAGATTTTCCAGCAAGCCGCCGCTTATTTCGAGCAACGCTTGGACGTGCGGCGCGAGCCGTTTATGAGCGCGGAGAAATTCATTCAGAACTTGGCGGCGATGACGATGGAAGAGTCAATGAACCCATTCCCCCACCGTCGGTCCACGAGGGGTGCGGGTCTCTGACCCCGAGCGCGTTCGGGACCCCCGCTCCTGCGATTCTCCCCCGCTGGCAGAAGAAGGATCGCAGGCGGGGCGGCGAATCACAGTCAAAGAACCCTCGGGTAGAAGGGAGGCTGTCACCATGCCCAAAGAAACCATGACCCCCCGCGAGCGGTGGCTTGCGGTGCTCCGTCGTGAGAAACCCGACCGCGTGCCGATGGACTACTGGGCGACGGCGGAAGCCAATCAGAAATTGATGCAGCATCTCGGCTGCGCCACCATGCAGGAGGTGTTTGACCGCCTGCATATTGACACGCCGTTGACGGTGGGACCGCGTTACGTCGGCCCACCGCTGCCTCCGGGGCAGGACGTCTTCGGCTGCCGCTACAAAAACGTGGACTACGGCACGGGCGTTTATGCGGAGTGCGTCTATCATCCGCTCGCGGAATACACGTCGGTTGAGGAGATCGAGCGCAACTACCAGTTCCCCAGCCCGGATTGGTATGACTACGCGCACATCCCCGCGCAAGTCGCCTGCGCGCCTGAGCGCCCCATTCGCGGCGGCGGCTCGGAGCCGTTTCTGATTTACAAGAACCTGCGCGGGCAGGAGCAGGCGTTCCTCGACCTCATTCTCTATCCCGAGATCGTTCACTACTGTTTGGGCAAACTGTTCGACCTCGCCTACGAGAACACGCGCCGCATTTATGAGCAGATTCCGGGCAAGGTGATGATAACTTACGTCGCCGAGGATTTAGGCTCGCAGGAAGGGCTGCTGTTCTCGCCTGCGCAAATCCGCGAGTTTCTCCTGCCCGGCATGAAGCGCATGATTGACCTCGCGCACGAAGCGGGCGCGTTTGTGTTCCACCACAGCGACGGGGCGATTCGGGACATCCTGCCTGACATGATCGCCGCGGGCATTGATGTGCTTAACCCGATTCAGTGGCGCTGCAAGGGGATGGAACGCGCAGCACTCAAGCGCGACTTTGGGCATCAGGTCATCTTCCACGGCGGCGTGGACAACCAATACACCCTCGCGTTTGGCAGCGTGGAGGAAGTGCGGCAGGAGGTCGCCGACAACCTGCGCATCCTCGGCGCGGGCGGTGGCTACATCCTCGCCCCCTGCCACAACATTCAGGCGGTCAGCCCGCCGGAGAACATCGTGGCGATGTATGAAGCGGGATATGAGTTGGGGTGGATGTGACAATACAGGCGGCTGATGCGCCCCGCCGATCGGCTGCAGTCATCACGGGAGCGTGGCGTCCTTAGCCCATGGAGGGGTTGCGCTCCGTCATTTCTCGCACGCCACGCGGAAGCCGACGAACGGCGCGTCGGACAGCCACCACTTGCTCTTGGGGAACTGCGGGTCGGTGGCGTTCCACTCGTCGGTCGGCACCTTGCGCGCGCCGGGGTGCACGTCGTCAGCGACGTCGTTATACGCCCCCCCGCGCGCGACGGGTTTGCCGTCCAGCCCTTGACACCACTCCATCACGTTCCCCAGCATATCATACAACCCCCACGCGTTGGGTTGCTTCGTGGCGACGGGATGCGTCTTGTCATTGGCGTTGTCCACATACCAGGCGTATTTGTCCAAATCTTTCAGCGGCTCCGCCTTCCACACGCCCGCCCGGCAGGCGTATTCCCACTCCGCCTCGGTCGGCAAGCGATACTTCTTGCCCGTTTTCCAGGACAGCCAGCGGCAGTATTGGGTCGCCGCGTAGTAGGTCAGGTGGATCGCCGCGTAACCCTCATGCCCAAAGCCGCGGTCAGGCGCGCTGTAAGGCGGACTGGGGCGGGCGATGCCATCCACCACGATGTCCTTCCGCTCCCCCGCGGTTGGCTCCTGTATCTTGGAGGCATCCACCAGCGCGAACAGGTCGTATTGGTCCCACGTCACTTCTGTTTTGCCCAGCCAGAACGCCTTGATGGTGACCCGTCTCGGCGCGCCGTTGCGCGTGGGGTCTGCCATGACCAACGTGCCAGCGGGAATGGCAATCATGTCAAATTTCACGTTCGTTCCGGGGATTGTCTCGGTGAACGACTTCAACGCGGGCGACGCAGTGGGCTGAGGCGGGGTCGTTTTTTTGGCGGGTTTGGCACCCCCTGCCTGAGAGCCCTTCATTGCGCAACTGAGAGCGACCAGCAGAAACAGCCCCCAGCAGATGACCTTGCCGACCTTCATCATATCCTCCTTCTTTCTGCTTCGGATGCGATGGTTTTCCATGTAACGCAGAGCGACTTGTCAATTTCGAGTATAACTCACTCTTCGTCGCCGCGCAAACCCGCGTCGCCGTGGCTCCAGACGAACGTGAGCGCTTGCGAGGAGAGGCATGACGGCAACCGCGTCGCTTTTGGCATCCTCATAGGTCTGACAGCCGCTTGGACGCGATGCTCCTTGCGTATACCCATTCGTCTGTGCTATAATAGGCGGCGTCAACGACATTGCTCCTCCCCCGGAGGTGCCTGATGCTCGCTCACGTGGACAGCACGGCAATTTTGGGGATTGACGCTTACATCGTGCGTGTGGAGGTGGACGTCTCTTCGACGTTTGCGTCCTTCACCATCGTCGGCTTGCCCGACATGGCGGTGCGCGAGAGCGCGGACCGCGTGCGCGCGGCGATTCGCAACTCCCATTTTGAGTTTCCCCTGCGGCGTATCATCATCAACCTCGCCCCCGCCGACATCCGCAAGGCGGGACCCACTTATGACCTGCCCATCGCGTTGGGCATCCTCCGCGCCAGCGAGCAGATTGGCGAGTTCCGTCTGGATAACTTCGTGGTCATGGGTGAACTGAGCCTGGACGGCAGCGTCAAGCCCGTGCGCGGCGTGCTGCCGATGGTGTCGGGAGCGAAGCAGGCGGGCAGAACGGTAGCGCTCGTCCCGGTGGAAAACGCCCGCGAAGCGTCCGTCGTGCAGGGGATTGACATCTACCCAGTCAAAAGTTTACACGATGCGGTGGAACTGCTCATGGGCGACGGGCGCGCGCCGTATCAATCCCCACCGCTAGACACCTACCTCGCCGACCCGTCCTACACTGAAGACTTCCACGATGTCAAGGGACAGGAAGCCGTCAAGCGCGCGCTCGAGGTCGCGGCAGCAGGGGGACACAACGTGCTGATGGTCGGTCCGCCCGGTTCGGGCAAGACGATGCTGGCGCGACGGTTGCCCTCCATTTTACCGACGTTGAGCGTCAACGAGGCGTTAGAGGTCACAAAACTTTACAGCGTCGCCGGCTTGATGCCGTCCGACACCGCGCTCATCACCACCCGCCCGTTTCGCGCCCCCCACCACACCGTTTCTCACGCCGGGCTCATCGGGGGCGGCTCCTACCCGCGACCGGGTGAAGTCTCGCTTGCCCATCACGGCGTGCTGTTTTTGGACGAGTTTCCCGAATTCCACCGTGACGTTTTGGAGGTGCTGCGTCAACCGATGGAAGACGGCGTGGTGACCATCAGCCGCGCCGCGATTGCTCTGACCTTCCCGGCGCGGTTCATGCTGGTGGCTGCGATGAACCCCTGCCCCTGCGGGTTCGCCACCGACATCACCCGCCCCTGCACCTGCTCGCCGCAGCAGATTCGCCGATATTTAATGCGCATCTCCGGCCCGCTGCTCGACCGCATTGATATTCACATCGAAGTCCCCCGCCTCCTCCAAGACCAACTCATGGGACAGCCGATGGGGGAACACTCCCAAGCCATCCGCGCGCGCGTGTGCCGCGCGCGGCAGATTCAAGCCGAACGCTTCAACGGCTCACCCCCCTATTGCAACGCCCACATGCAGTCCAAGCACCTGCGGCAGTTCTGTCCCCTCGACGCAACCGGCAAAGATCTACTCCGCACCGCCATCAACCAACTCAACCTTTCCGCCCGCGCCTACGACCGTATCCTCAAACTGTCGCGCACGATTGCTGACTTGGAGGGCAAGGACAACATCGAAGCCCACCACGTCGCCGAGGCAATCCAGTATCGGACTCTGGACAGACGACTGTTCGAGTGAGGGGGAAGTCCGCCGATGCGGACTGGTCCCGAAGTCTGGCGACTTCAGCCGCAACGGCGTAACTTCTGGTCAATCAGTTGACGAGCAGGGGCGAGGATAGTTATACTTAACAAAAGTGACACAGTTGCTAACACCTTCTTTCCCCTCCCCCGACCCCTCCCACGAGGGAAGGGAAGTTACGGGAGCGGCTCGTAGGGGCTTTTTGCCCTGACTCCTGATGTCATGGCGAGCGCAACGCCGCCATCCCTGGGGCGTGAAGGCATCGCGGGGAGCGGAGCGCCGCCGTCCCTGCCGCGTGAAAGCATCATGGGGAGGGCAGGGGGAGAAAGGAATAATGGCAACCGCGTCGCTGTTGACTTAATTCTACTCGGTGGCAAAAGGTGGGCATCTATCAGGGGTTGGAGATGTTCAAGGGGACGGGGCGGCTGTGCGATAAGATTGGGCAAGCAGGGGCAGGGTGGGACGCGTTCGCTCAAGAGACTGGAGGCAGACAGAGAGTCCGCGCCGCTGATTCAACAGGCGCGAACTTTGTAGAGAGCGAGGGACGATACCATCAGAAAGATCAACTCCATCTTCGCCACATTGCACGAGCATCTACCCGGGACTGCGTCGTTTCGCCAACCGGCTGATCCATTGACTCTTGACGATGCGCGCTTTTCTCGAAGAGGTCCTGACCGGTCGTCGTCACGGCTTTGCCGCCGCCTGCGTGCGAGGCGCGTTGACCCCCCTGGAGATTGCCTACCGCGCGCGGTTAGGTTACGTGCGCTGGTCTTATCTGTCGGGGCGGAGGGCGCGGGCGCGCTTATCCTGCCGCGTCATTAGCGTCGGCAACCTGGTGGCGGGGGGGACGGGCAAGACGCCGATGGTGCAATACCTCGCGCGGCGGCTGAGGGAGCACGGCGTGAGCGTCGCCGTGATCCTGCGTGGCTATGGAGGGAGGAAATCGGAAGTCGGTGGCGTGGTCAGCGATGGCGAGCGCGTCTGGATGAGCGTCGAGGAATCGGGCGACGAGGCGCAGTTGCACGCGCGGACGCTGCCGGGCGTCCCTGTGTTGATTGGGCGCGACCGCGTTGCGGCGGGCGAACGCGCCGCCCGTGAGTTCGGCGCGGAGGTCATCGTTCTGGACGACGGCTTTCAGACGTGGCAGTTGCAGCGCGACCTCGACGTGCTGCTGATTGATGCGACGAACCCGTTCGGCAACGGACACCTGCTGCCCTGCGGCGTTTTGCGCGAACCCGTCAAGGCAATGGCGCGCGCCGATGTGGTCGTGCTGACCAAAACGGAGGGGGTGGACGGGGAAACCTTGACACAACTGGAAACTCGCCTGCGCACGTGGCTGCGTGCGGATGCCCTGATCGCGCGCGCGCGGCACAAGCCGACATGCTTCATCAATTGGGACGGGGAGCAACAGCCGCTCTCTCATCTGCACGGCACGAAGGTATGCGCCCTCTCCGCTCTGGCGGACAACACTCACTTCCTGACAACGCTGCAACGGCTGGGGCTTAGCGTCGAGGTGGCGAGCAGTTTCCTCGACCATCACCGCTACACTCAACGAGATTGGCAGGCGGCTCGTGCCAGCGGCTTGCCGGTGGTCACGACGGAAAAGGACTGGGTTAAACTCGACCCCACTTGGCGGACACCGGGCACCTACGCCCTGCGCATTGAGACGGAGATGACGCACGGCGAGAGGGAGTTCCTCCGCGCTGTGATCGGGGAATGAGACCGATTGGACCGATCAACTAACTAACCCCATGACCGAAACACTGCTTCAATCTGGGTGCGGCTGGCAGCCGGACGTTTACCTTGTCACCGTCAACGGACAGCGCGCGGTCTTGAAAGATTACAGCCGGCGCGGACCGCTGGTGCGATGGGTTGGTGCGTTTCTGCTGCGGCGTGAACATGCGGCGTATCGGCGACTGAACGGTATAGTGGGGGTGCCGAAAACTTTCGGCTGGCGTGGGCGTTACGGATTGCTCATCGAATTCATCGAAGGGGAAATCGTCAGCAAATACGTCGAGACCAACCCGTTACCGCCGATTTACTTCGAGCGTTTGCGCGCCGTGATTGACAGCATGCACGCCGCGGGCGTCACGCACGGCGACCTGAAGCGGCGCAAGAATTTAATCATTACACCTGACCACCAGCCCTACCTGATTGACTTCGCCGCCGCGTGGTGGCGCGGGGGGCGATGGAACTTCCTCCGCAACTGGCTGTTTCGGCAGATGTGCCAGGTTGACCGCAACGCGCTCGCCAAACTCAAACGCCGCCACGCGCCTCAGCTCTTGACCGATGAAGAGCGCGCCACGTTAGACAACCCAACGGGATTGGAACGCTGGGCGCGGAGGTTATTAGGGAGGTAAATGAACCGCATCCTCATCGTCAAACTCAGTTCGCTCGGCGACATTGTGCACGCCCTGCCGACGGTCAACGCCCTGCGCGACCGCTTCCCGCAGGCGCATATCGCTTGGCTGGTGGACGCCGCGTGGCGCGAGATCCTCGACGGCGTGGCGGCGGTGGACGAGGTGTTGATTAATCCGCTGCCCAGCGGGAAAACGTTTCGCTGGCGCCGCGACATCGGGCGCATTGGCGCCTATTGGCGCGGGGTGAAGGCGATGAGACGAGAACTCCGCGCGCGGCAGTTCGACGCCGCGCTTGACCTGCAGGGCTTGTTCCGCAGCGCGATTTGGTGCCGATGGTCGGGCGCGCCGGTGCGCGTCGGCTTGCGCGATAACGTGCACGAGTTTAACTACGTCTTTCTCACCCACCGTGTCCCCTCCGCCGGGCGACACGCGGTGGAGCGGATGTTGGGCGTTGCCCAGTATTTCGGCGCGGACATCAGCCAGCCACGCTTCGGCTATGAGCCTCCCCCCGCCGCGCAACAGTTCGCTGACGAGTTCCTCCACCGACACCACGCCGACCGCGAGCGGCTTATCGGCATTAACGCGGGCGCGTCCCGTCCGACCAACCGCTGGGACACAGACAAATTTGCCGCCGTCGCCGATGCGCTGGCGCAAAACTTGCGTGGGCAGGTGATTCTGTTCGGCGCGCCATCCGACGTGCCGCGCACGAACGACATCGCCCGCCAGATGAAAACGACGCCCATCATCGCCGCCGGGCAGACGACCATCTCGCAACTCGCCGCCCTGCTGCAACGCTGTACGTTGCTGGTCAGCGGCGACACCGGACCGATGCACCTCGCCACTGCCGTTGGCACGCCCGTTGTGGCGCTCTTTGGTCCGGCGGCGGCGTGGTTGACGGGACCTTACGGCAAATCCCACGTCGTCGTCGAAAAAGACTTGCCCTGCCGCCCCTGCTTTCACCGCCCGCGCGCCTGTCAGGGGCGGATTGATTGCCTGAAGATGATTGACGTGGCGGAGGTCGTGGTGGCGGCGCGCGCCATCGTCAACAAGGTGATATGAAAATCCTCATCCTTAAACTAAGTGCTATCGGCGATTGCGTGCTGGCGTCGCCGGTCTCTGTCCTGCTGCGTCACGCCTTCCCGCAGGCACACATTGCTTGGGTCGTTCAGGAGCGATGCTGTGAGGTTGTGGAGGGGAATCCGTTTTTGGATGAAGTCATCGTCTGGCGCAAGGGGCCCCCCCTGCGCTCCCTCCTGGATGTGACCCGCGAGGTCCGCGCGCGTCGGTTTGACGTGCTGCTGGATTTGCAGGGTATCCTGAAATCCAGCCTGCTCGTGTGGTTTTCCAACGTCCCCACGCGCTTGACCGGCGGACGCTCGCGGATGATCGCGCGCTGGGCGGCGACGCGGACGATCCCTGAACCCGACAGATTACATCCGCTGGAACGCTACCTGCATCGCGCCAAAACGATGTGCGAAATGGTCAGGGGGCCGGGGTCAATAATCAATGGTCAGTGGTCAATGGTCATGCCCGTGACGGAAGAAGACCGCCGTTTTGCGGAGTCGTTTCTGCGCGCGGCGGGCGTGACGGCAGACGATGTGCTGATCGGCTTCAATCCCGGCGCCTCACGGGAGAGCAAGCGGTGGGACGCAGCGCAGTTTGCTCAGGTGATTGATGAGGTTGTCGCCCAGCACAGCGCGAAACCCCTCGTGTTCGGCGGACCGTCCGACGTCCAACAGTGCGAGAAAGTGCTGTCGCTCACTCGCTCTCCGCTGATTTCGGCAGTCGGCAAAACCACGCTCAAACAGTTCGCCGCGCTCGCGGCACGCTGCCGCGCCTTTGTGACCTGCGACACCGGACCGATGCACATCGCGGCGGCGATGAACGTTCCCGTCGTGGCGATTTACCGCCCCACCACACCGAAGCGCATCACGCCCTACGGAGAACAGCACATCGTGCTGCCCCGCGACGGCGCGGCGCGGGAGGTGACAGCGGCAGAGGTCATAGAAGCCATCGGGCAGCAGTTGTCCTCTCAACGCGCGGCGGCAGACGCTGCCCCCAAGTCTTTGCTCAACGCGCCGTCGAGGGAGGGGAAAGATAGGGAGGGCAACCGCGCCACTTTTTGTGTTATTTCTTCGGGATCGGCCAGCCCCTATGCGACTATCCCAGAGGGTCGCCCCTCGTTCTCCACCTTCCTGAAAATCAGGCAGTAATGATGATGATAGTTGGGCACGAAGGTTTTGGGATAGCCCCAGATGCCCAACGGTTTGGTGTTCTGACACCAGATGCGCTCCCCCTGAAACTGAAAGGTCTGCCCGATGCGGCGCGTCAGGTCCCACGCCAGCGTTTTAATGTCGCCCTGCGGCGCGCGCAGGTTTTGCGCGACGACGACCAGATACCGCTGCGGTTTGAGCAGGTCATAAAGGTCATCGAACACTTGCCCCAATGACTCGATGAAGAGGTCATAGTCGGCGATGTTGCCCAAGTCGTCGCGAGCGTCGGAGTAGTGGGTATCCAGACCTTGCCGCGCGCGCTGGCGGTGTTTGGACATCACGCCGCCGCGACTGTGGCGCAGCATGTTCCAGTAGGGCGGCGAGGTCATCACAAAGTCAAAGAGCGGCACGCCGCTCGCGGTCTGCGTCAAGCCCGGCAGATGACGCGTCGTGCGCCACAGCGACGGTTCCTTCAAGTGCCGCGCGTCGGCGGTGATGAGTTGCCAACATTCAGGCGCGGCGAAGCGCCGCAGGCGCCGCCGCGCCACCTGCACATACCTGGGGTTCAATTCGATGCCCACGCCGCGCCGCTTCTCTTCCAGACATGCTACCAGCGTCGCCCCCGACCCCGCAAACGGGTCCAGCACCCACGCCCCGCGTTTGGTAAAGAACCGAACGAACTCTGCGACTAACTCTTCGGGGAACCGCGCCGGGTGCAGTGCCGTGTCCTTGTTCTGCCAGTAGCGCGGCGAGTCGCAGATGAACCACGAGCGGGTGAACTTCAGCCACTCCTTACCGCTCAGGTCGTTCAGGTCGTTGCGCGGATGGACCCGCGATGCCTGATGGGTCGAGTCTTCACGGTTCATGTTTCTCTTTGCGGGGCAAACGCAAATAGAGTTGATTGAGCAGCGTGCGAGCGGCTTCATGGTCGCGGTTGATTTGGAGTTCCGCGCGCAGGGCGTCTTCGGCTTTCTCGTAGAGGTTGCGCTTGAGGTAAGCAATCGCCAGATTGTAATGCGCGTCCCGCCACTTGGGGCGCGATTGCACCAGTTGTTCCAGAATTTGGATGGAGGTGTCCAAATCGCCCTTCGCATCGTGGCACGCCGCGAGGTTGAGCAGCGCCATAGGCTCCGTCGGGTCAATCGCCAGCACGTAGCGTAGATGGTTGATGGCTTCGTCGAACAGCCCCTCCATGTAGCACGCCGTGCCGAGGTTCAGCCGCCCCTCTAACCGACTCGGTTCAATCGCCGCCGCCTGTCGCAGCACGGCGAGCGCCTGTTTGCTCTTGCCGCTGCTCAGGAGCGCTGAACCTTTGCGCCAGAGGGCGTCGGCGCGTTCCGCCTGAGATGGTTTGCGTCGCCACAGGGAAAACATAATCCATCGCCTCTCCCTCAGTGTAACACATTGCCGAGCGAGATGCAAATCTTGTGACGACAAGGAGCAACGCCGACAAGAGCGAATCAGAAGGGCGTTGACGAAGCGGCGAGCGGAGCGCCGCCCTCCCCTCTGCCGCAGCCGTTTCCTCCGCAGGGGATGACTTCGCGCCGCTCGTCATGACGATCCATGGCATCCGCCCCAAGAATCCCTCGACCGTTATCCGCTGCTGCTATCTGCTGGCAGTGACTCACGAACGATGCGGATAATGCGTTCAACGACCTGCTCAATGGTCAGACCGTCTGTGTTCACTTCGATAGCGTCAGCGGCTTTGGACAACGGCGACATATCGCGTTGGCTATCGCGAGTGTCACGTTCTTCGATGTCGCGCTGAATCTGCGCCAGGTCGGCAGTGACACCACGCCCTTGTAGTTCCCGCCACCGCCGCCGCGCGCGCTCGGCAGGCGAGGCGGTCAGGAAAATTTTGACCTCAGCATCGGGAAACACGACGGTTTGAATGTCGCGCCCCTCCATCACGACGCCGCCGGGCGCGCCCATCTGCCGCTGCAGTTCGACCATGCGCGCCCGCACGCCGGGGATCGCCGAGATCGGCGAGACGAGGTTGCTGATGCGCGGCGCCCGGATGGCGTCGGTCACGTCCACGCCGTTGATGAACACGCGCTGGGTGCCGTCGGGCGCTTCCTCCAGGCGCACATCACTCTGCCGCGCCATCGCCGCAATGGCTTCAACGTCGTCGGGCGTCAATCCCAACTCATCCGCCTGCCACGCAATCGCGCGATACATCGCCCCGGTATCTACGTAGAGGAACCCCAACGCCTGCGCCACCCGCCGCGCCACCGTGCTTTTGCCCGCGCCCGCCGGACCGTCAATCGCCACAATCGGTTTGGGTCTCATCGTGAAAGCTCCGCAGTCGGTCGGCGCCTCGTCACACACTCAGACCAACAAGCAGGCAGCGCTTATCTCCCCCCGCCTGCTAATACAGCCAGCATGGTCAAACCACCAAAGAACACTGCCCATAGGATACCCAATACCAGCAGCACCGTGCCAATAATCCCTAAGATGCGTCCGGCGACGACCAACCCGCGCTCCGATTCACTCCCTCCGCCTTGATTGAGCGTAGTGAGAGCGTTGTTGCCCATAATCCACGCGACCGGACCGAGGATGCTGCAAGAAACAACGCTCAAAATCCCCAACACCAAAATTAACGTCCCATTGACCGACGACGACCTGCTTTCTCTCATCGTAGATACCTCCTTTTCGCTTGGGTTCGTCTCTACCGCTTTATTTCCTCCTGATTAGGAAATCGGGCTGGCAGGGACGCCCGCCCCTACTACCTTCTTGTTGCTTTGATGAGATTTGCACTCTCTCACGACCGTTGACAGGAAAATGCGCCTCAGCGATGAATGATGGGGTGGAGGGATTTCATCCGTGAGTATATCTACCTATTTAACAGCGGCGCTGTCAGGCGACCATCGTGCGCTGGCGCGTGTGATGACAATGTTGGAGATGGGTGGAGAAGAAACCCGTGACATCATGCGCGCTATGTATCCCCGCGCGGGCAGGGCGCACGTCATCGGCGTCACGGGCGCGCCGGGCGTGGGCAAGAGCACGTTGATTGACGCGCTTGCCGCTGCATATCGCCAGCAGGAAAAAACGGTGGGCATTGTGTGCGTGGACCCGACCAGCCCGTTCACTGGGGGGGCGCTGCTGGGCGACCGCGTGCGCCTCCAGGGCCGAGCCACCGAAAGCGGGGTGTTCATCCGCAGCATGGCGTCACGTGGACAGACAGGTGGCGTGGCGCGGGCGACGCGGCGGGTCGTGCT
>JANWYM010000369.1 GCA_025055355.1 Abditibacteriales bacterium | reverse complement strand
TATCCGCTGGGAGGGAACTGCTGGGCGAGGTTGAACCATTGATTTATGATGGCACACCCGCCGACGTGCTGCGCCGCGACGTGCACCAGACCAAGCGCCGCATCGAGCGTGAACTCAGCAAACGCTCCGACGGTGAGGGGCACGTCAAGTTGGGGCAGGGCGGCATCCGCGATGTGGAGTTCATCGTGCAGTTCCTTCAGTTGGCGCACGGGCGAGAACTGCCTGCCATTCGGCATCATCACACCTTAACCAGCCTGCGCTTGCTGGCTGAGCATGGGCTGTTGTCCCACGCAGAGCGGCAGACGTTGGAGGAAGCCTATCGCTTCCTGCGCACGGTGGAACATCGCTTGCAGATGATGCATTATCGCCAGGTTCACTCCCTGCCGACGCAGCCACACGAACTGCGCAAGTTGGCGCGGCGGATGGGCTTCGCAGACGCGCCCGCATTGATGGACGCCTACCGAAAACATACGACGGCGGTGCGGGAGATATTTGACAGAACGTTTGAGGCGTGAAACGTGAAGCGTGATGTGTGATGTGTGATACCACCCTCCTTTGCCAAACTCTCTGTGAGGTTTTCGCTCCCGACCTCGTGCGCCAGCACTTTGCGCGGATGGACGCATCGTATTTTTCGACCTTCAGCGACGACGACATCCGCCGCCACGTGCAGATGGTTAGCCGCTTGAACGAGCAGAACCTGATTGAAGTCCACGCCGCGCCGTCGAACGACGAGTGGACGGTCACGCTCGTTGGCTACGATTACCTCGCGGAACTGTCCGTCATTTGCGGGCTGCTCACGGCGCATGGGTTCAACATCCGCGAGGGACATATCTTTACCTACGAACCTGCGCCGCCGTCTGGGGAACAACCTGCCGCAACGTCGGCGCCGTCCGCGACGCCGTCGCGGGCGACTCTACGCATGACACGTCACGTTTCACGCACGACGCATCGCGCACCGCACTTGGACACGCGCCGCAAAATCGTGGACGTCTTCAAGGTGCGGCACGTGGCAGGGGATGTCACGGAGCAAACGTGGCGCGATTACGAGCAGCAGTTGGAGCAGTTCCTGCGCCTGCTGCGCGAGGGCAAGCAACGCGAGGCACAAGGGCGTCTGGTGCGCAAGGTCGCCGCGTTCCTCCAAACCGTTCCTCACCAGGAAGACAGCGCGTTGTATCCGGTAGACATTGCGATTGACAACGACAGCGACGCACGCTACACCGTCCTGACGATTGAGTCGCAGGACACCCTGGCGTTTCTCTACGCCTTCACCAACGCCCTGTCCATGAGCGGCGTTTACATTGCCCGCGTCGTGGTCAGCACCGTCGGCGGGCGGGTGCGCGACACCCTCTACGTGACGGACACGCGCGGGCAGCGCATCACCTCGCCCGACAAACTCCGCGAACTGCGCACCGCCACTGTGCTCATCAAGCACTTCACCCACTTGCTGCCGCGCTCGCCCAACCCGGAGCACGCGCTCCTGCACTTCGGCGATTTTCTGGCGCAACTGCTCTCGCGCCCGCAGTGGACGAAGGAGTTTGCGTTCGTCGAGCGGCGCGAGGTGATGGAGGCGTTGGCGCAACTGTTGGGCGTGAGCGATTTTCTGTGGGAAGACTTCCTGCGGATGCAGCACGAGAACCTGTTCCCCGTCGTGCGCAACGTGCGGGGTTTGCAAGTGGCAAAGTCCAAAGCGCAGATGCAGCGGGAGTGCGCTCAAGCGCTGCGCAAGGTCAAGTCGTTTGCGGACAAGAAAGCCGCCCTCAACGCCTACAAAGACCGGGAGATGTTCCGCATTGACATGCGCCACATCTTGGGGCACAGCGCGACGTTTGAAGAGTTCTCGGCGGAACTGACCGACCTCGCCGAGGTTGTCGTCCAGTCGGCGCTGGACATCAGCATCGCCCACCTGCGCAGAAGCCCAAAGCCCAGCACCCCAACCCCAGAACCCGTCGTCGTTTGCGCCCTCGGCAAGTGCGGCGGGCGCGAGATGGGGTTCGCCTCGGACGTGGAGTTGATGTTCATTCACGCCGACCCAACGCGCGCGGAGTTCTTTGAAACCTTGGTGGCAACTGTGCGCGACGCCATCGTATCGCGGCGGGAGGGGATCTTCGAGATTGATTTACGCCTACGACCTTACGGGGACAAGGGCGCGCTGGCGACCTCGCTGGAAGCGTTTGAAAGATACTTCGGCGAGGGCGGCGCGGCGTGGGCTTACGAACGGCAGGCGCTCCTCAAGTTGCGCGCCATTGCAGGCGACATGCGGTTGGGCGAGCAAGTTGAAGCCCTCCGCGACCGCATCTGTTACAGCGGGAAGCCGTTCGATTGGGACGCGATGAACGAGATGCGCCGACGACAGTTGGCGCATCTCGTCGCGCCCGGCACCATCAACGCGAAGTTCAGTCACGGCGGTCTGGTGGACGTGGAATACTACGTGCAGGCGCTGCAGATGACCTACGGTCACCTTCACCCGGAACTGCGCTGCCCGAACACCGAGCAAGCCCTGCGCGCCCTCGCCGACCTCGGCTACCTCGCGCCTGCAACTTACGCCGCCCTACAAACCGCCTACAACTTTCTCCGTCGGCTGATTGATGCCCTGCGCGTCGTGCGGGGCAACGCCAAAGATTTGACGCTCCCGCCCCCGGACTCTGAAGCGTTCGCCTTCCTCGCCCGTCGGTTGCGCTACGACTCAGCGGAACGCCTGCGACGTGATGTGGAGGAACAGATGAACGCGGTCAGGCAGACAGTTGCAAGGAGGGCGAGTTGACAACTTGTCCTCCAACGGGTAAAATGCGCCGTGATTGAACGAGAGGGGCAGAGGCGCATCGTCGGCTGGTTCGGCAGGTTGTCGGTTGGGTGCGATGAGAAAATCGTGGTGGTTGGAGTTCTTCATCGTTGTCGTTCTCGTGGGCGGAGCGTTCATCGTGCTACGTCAACGGTATCGCACGCCGGCGGTGGTGCAGGTGGGCAGCGTTATCCTCCCTGCCGACGTCGTGCAGTCCGGCACGGGGCGCGACCGGCGCGGTGACCACCTCTACGCGCTGTGCGCCGACGGCGTCCTTTACGAATTCGTCCTGCGGGGCCGACATCCCGCGCTGTTGCCCCTTGTCAATCTGGGCGAAGACTTCGCACGGCTCACGGAAGCCAGTCGCCACTATCCGCACCTGCGCGGTTGGGACTTCAATCGGGACGGGCAAGAGGAAATCGCGTTGGTCGGCGACACGCTGTTCAACTTCCGCTTCACTTACTCGCGCAACGCGCTGACGCGTGTGCCGACGGTGGAACTGGTTTACGAGCGCGACCGCCACGGGCGGTTCGTGCGCAACCGTGACTACGAAAAACGCTGGGCGCGGCAACCGACGGAGTGGCGCCAGCCCTTGCGTAATCCCAACCCGAAAGTGGACGGCAAACCGTTCACCGTTTCCTATCCACCGTCCCCGTTCATCGCCCCGCCCGCAACGGACTGGTTCTCGCGTTGGTTCCCCGCCCTGTCGCGTCACTTGAGTCGCCCCAGCACCGACACGCAAGAGGTATCTCTCAGCGATGAGCAGCGCACCATCGGTAAAATTCAGGGTGTCGTCGCATGGATTATTGACCTCGACGGCGACGGAAACGATGAGATTGTCACCTACGACTTCGACAATCCACAGGTTGCCCCCTCGCATCTCATCTATCACCTCTACCGCTATGAGGGCGGCAAGTTCCGCAAAGTGTGGAGCGACAAGTTTCTGGAGAATCAGGGCAACTCGACGTTTATCGTGGACATCGCTGACCTCGACAACGATGGATTGAAGGAACTGGTCTTCATCGAACCCGTCAATCGGCGTGGTGTGGTGATGGGGCTATCGCCTCAATACTGGGGCAGAGGCAAATAAGGACTGGACAGAGGCGTGGGGTCCCCAACTGGTTCGGGGTGTCCTGCCACCTCATCCCCAACAAGTTGGAGACCCCGCATTCAACGGCGTAACGTGAGGAGGATCCCGTGGCTTTTCTCACTCATCTCGAATGTTCGCGCTGCGGCAAACAATACGATGCCGACCAACTGCAGACCGTCTGTGCCGATGACGGCAAGCCGCTCTATGCGCGCTACGACTTGGCACGCATAGCGGAGGCGGTGACGCCGGAGCGGATTGCGCGCCGTCCGAGCGACCTGTGGCGTTACCGCGAGTTTCTGCCCGTGCGCGACGACGAAAACATCGTGTCGCTGGGCGAGGGGTTCACGCCGCTGCTGAGTGCCGACCGTCTCGCGCTGCTGCTGGGCGTGAAACATCTGTGGGTGAAAGACGAATCGCAGATGCCCACGGGCAGTTTCAAAGCGCGGGGGCTATGCGTGGCGGTATCGCGGGCGTTGGAGTTGGGCGTGAAGCGCGTCGCCCTGCCGTCGGCGGGCAACGCGGGGGGCGCGCTGGCGGCGTATGCCGCGCGGGCGGGCCTGGAGTCTTACGTGTTCATGCCCCGCGATGTGCCCCGCGCCAATCAGGTCGAGGTGCAAGTCGCCGGCACGAACGCCTTCCTCGTCGAGGGACTCGTCACCGATTGCGGCGCGTTGGTGCGCGAGGGCACACCGATTATGCGCTGGTTCGACATGTCCACCCTCAAAGAGCCTTACCGTCTCGAAGGGAAAAAGACGATGGGCTTTGAAATTGCCGAGCAGTTCCGCTGGGAATTGCCCGACGTGATCATTTATCCGACAGGCGGCGGCACAGGCTTACTGGGGATATGGAAGGCGTTCGAGGAGTTGGAAAAGATCGGCTGGATCCAAGGCAAGAAGCCGCGCCTGGTCTGCGTGCAAGCCGAGGACTGCGCGCCTCTCGTCAAGGCGTTCCACGAGGGCAAGGAGGAAGCCGAGCC
>JANWYM010000368.1 GCA_025055355.1 Abditibacteriales bacterium | reverse complement strand
GCCCACGCCCAAACATATTAACCCCCCAATCCCCGCGCCCAGCCACAAGCCGTTGAAAGTGCGCAGCAAAGACACGTGCAGAGGAGTATGGATGTGGCAGAAGGTGTTGAGCAGAGACGTTTGCCCAATCGCCCCGATGAGGAGGAGAGGAATCACGTAACGCTTCTCCCCCCGCGCGGCGAGAAACGCCGCCAACAACAGCGCCGGATGACCGAGGAGAAACTCTTTGGTGCGCGGGCGGGCGATGAGAACTCTTTCCAGCAAAGAGCGAAAGCGCAGTTCCCACTCCGAAACGCCGACGCCGGGTTCGTTGCCAGTGCGGGCAATCCACAGCAGACCGCCTAACAGCATCACCGCGCCGAGGAGGGCATATTTGACGAACAGCGGATGGTCGAGCAGCGCTTGGAACTTCTCCCGCGCCGACCTCCAGCGGTCGTGCCATGGGCTTTGCTGATGGGGGAACAGGCCGCCGATGTAGATGACGGCGATAAGCAGCACGGGAATCAACTGCGACGCCTTGATGCCCATAAACTGGTCCGTCTGAGTCATGAAACGCCAGTGGGCGAGCAGCCCCGCGATGAGGAGCGCACCGACGAGGGTAATGGCAGAAGTGCGAAGCAACACAAAGAACGCAAGACGGAAGACGGCAGACGTAGGGCGTGTTGGGTCTTGCGGGAGCGGTGAGTAGGCGAAGGCAAGCGTCGGGAAGGTCCCACTGGCGGCGAGGGCGAGCAGTTTAACGGCGAGGAGGGGCGAGAGTTGCAGGGCAAACGATGACAGAACAAGACCGATGGCGGTTAGCCCGACGTGAACGGGCAGGGCGACAGGGGTGAAGCACTCCAGTAGCAACAGCGCGCCGCCGATGACGCCCAAAGACATGAGCAGCAAAAGCGGAAACGGCATTTCAAATGCGCCAAAGGGACGAGAGGGTTTGGGCGTCAAGCCGACGCGCCGCAGGCGGTCGCTCAACGCCTGCACGTAGCGGAGGTTGTCTTGCAGCGCGTCTTTTTTGAGTTGCGGTAATGGGCGGAGGTAGCAGAGGCGAACGTTGCGTTCCTGCGCGGCGCGGACGAACCGCTCGACGGCTTCGCTGGGCGAGAGCAGGAGGCTTTCCTTGGGCATGATGCTGTGGACGCGCACGACGCGACCTTGCATCTCGCGGGCGAGCAGGGCGTCGCCCTTCTGCTTGGCAAACTCAATCGTGCCGTAATTTAGTTGCGCCTCGCGCAGCCGTTGCGCCGCCTCCTCAATCAAATCGCGGTAGCCCAACACCTCGTCTTCGGCGCAGACGACGCTGCTCGCGCCCACTTTCTTCGCCTCATCAATCATAAACGCCAGCGCGTCGCGGTTGAGCGACGGATAGTTTTTCAGCCGCGCGATGAGGCGCAGACCGGCCCGCTGCGCCGCTTCGACCTGCATGGCATCTACTCCCAAGCCCATCTCGGCTACGACAGCGCGGGCGTTGGGCAGGGCGAGCACCGCTTCCCCACCGCCGCGCGGCGCCCACCACTGCGGCGCGATGGGGAACTTCGCCGTCACCTGCTGGGCAATCCGCGCCAGCAAGCGGGCGTCGGTAGAGAACACCTTGAGCGCAAACGGCGGCGGCAGACCGTCCGCCGCTGTCGCAGGAAGGATAACGACTTTCCCTGCGTCGCGCAGGTTGACCAGCGTTTCCTCGCTCACAGCAACGCTGGTCACGCCGACCTTACGGAATCGCTCGAGGACCTCAGCAAGCGAGAGTCCCTCGCTGTCCGCTAACGCCTGCGCATCATTAGCGTCAATCGCCAGTTCGACCGCACGATTCCTTTGCTCCACACGAAACCGCTGCCCAATCGCGTAGAGCGCAGTGATGAGACCGATGGCGACACAGAGGAGAGGAAAAGCGCGAGTAGTTACCACAGGTCAATTGGTCAATGGGTCACTGTCAACGGATTTCGGTAACGGATTAAGCGGATCGCGCTGGTATCCAATCCGACAATCCGCTCCAAGAGTCCGTTGACAGCGCTCCGTTGACTCACTGAGAGCCTATCCGAAAACTCCTCCCTCTTACCAAGGAGAGGCCGGGGGAGGTCCACTCCCCTCCTCACCAAGGAGGAGCTGGGGCAGGTCCACTCCCCTCCTTACCAAGGAGGGGCTGGGGCAGGTCCACTCCCCTCCTTACCAAGGAGGGGAGTGGACCTCCCCCAGCCTCTCCTTATCAAGGAGGGGAGAACTTTTGGCGCCTGGCAGCGCTGCCAGGGCGGTAGTCAGCGTCCCCGACCTCTCCTCAATCAACGAAGGGAGAGTTTTCGGAGAGACTCTTACCCCTCGTGTCCGAACTTCCGTAGATAACTCCGCATAAACATATCGAGGTCGCCGTCCAGCACGGCGGCGACGTCGGAGGTTTCAGCATCGGTGCGGTGGTCTTTGACCAGGTTGTAAGGGTGCAGGGTGTAGGTGCGAATCTGCCGCCCGAAGGAGATGCTGGGGGTCTCGCCGCGCAGTTTAGCGAGCGCTTCCTGCTGCTCGCGCCACATCCTCTCGAACAGCCGCGCTTCCAGCACTTTCATCGCGATCTCCTTGTTGCGCAGTTGGCTGCGCTCGTTCTGGCTTTGCGCGGTGATGCCGGTCGGCAGGTGTGTGATGACTACTGCCGTCTCGTTCTTCTGGGCGTGCTGCCCGCCTGGTCCGCCGGAGCGCTTGGTTTCAATCTTCAAATCCTCGGGTTTGATTTCAACCTTCATCTCACCCGCGAGTTCAGGGATGACATCCACAGCAGCGAACGAGGTGTGCCGTGCGTGGTCGGCGTCAAACGGCGATAGGCGGATGAGCCGATGCACGCCGCGCTCGGCTTTGAGGTAACCGTAGGCGAGTGCGCCGTTGATAATTGCCGTCCAACTCTTCAACCCCGCTTCTTCGCCGGGCGATTCGTCGACTTCTTCGACAGTGTAACCTTTGCGCTGCGCCCAGCGTTTATACATGCGCACAAGCATCGCCGCCCAGTCCATCGCCTCCGTGCCGCCCGCGCCGGCGTTAACGGACAGAATCGCGTTGTTGCGGTCATATTTGCCGCTGAACAGAGCGAGGAACTCCAGTTCCGCATAAGCGCGCTGCACCGCCGCCACCTCGCGCTCAATTTCTTCGGCGAGCGACTCCTCTTCCTCCACCTGCGCCAAGTCAATCAGTTCCCGCAGTTCCGCCGTGCGCCGCTGCAAATCGTCCCACGGCGCAATCTCCTCGCGCAGACGGCTGATGCCCTGCATGACCGCCTGCGCCCGCTGCGGGTCGTTCCACAAGTCAGGCGCGTGCGCGGCTTTCTCCAGTTCCTTTAAACGTTGGCGTTTGCCCTCAAGGTCAAAGCCGACCACCCATCGCCGCAATCTCCGACTGGATGTGGGCGACGGTTTCCTTCGCTTCTTCAAACATACCAGTTGGCTCCTTTTTCAACGGGATTGACAGAATGGGAGTATATCACACGGCGGGGGGTTTGTCAGGAGGGCATCGTCCTCGTCGTCCTCGTCCTCGTTGTCCTCGTCCTCGTTGTCCTCGTCCTCGTCCTCGTCGTTGTCGTCCTCGTCGTCGTCCTCGTTCTCGTCCTCGTTCTCGTCCTCGTTCTCACACGTCAAAAACCACCGACGCCGAAGACGGTTGTGGCGGGCGGGACACTACGACGCATTGAGCCGCGCTTCCAACTCGCGCTGAAAGTTCTGCGCCTCGCGCGGCTGCGTTTGCTGGGCAATGGCGCGCAGCAGTTTGTCGTAAACCGGCTTCATGTCGCGCTTGAGGCGTCCCAGTAAATCGGGCGGCAGTTCCAGCACGAGGCTGCGCACGGCGCACAACTCCTCGTCGGTCATCGCTTTGAGAACGTGCAAGAACCGCGTCGCGATGTTGAGGTCCGAAGCGACGATGTGCCGGTAGGCGCGGGGGTTGTTGACGAAATCCTCGATGTTCAGCAGCGACTCGCGGTTGAGCATCTTCGTCAGCGCGGTCACGGGCACGGAGGCGTCCGTGGGAATGCCCAACTCCGGCGGCAGACCGCGCACGTGCAGCGTGCCGATGTATTCCAGGCGGCGGGGACTGATAGCAGCCTTCTGCTGCTCGGACAATTCGTCGTTCCACCACGTCACCAAAATTCTGGCGACGTCGGCGGGAAACACGGATTGAAAGTATTCCAGCGACGGGCGATACGGGAACTGCACGTGCGCGTGAAAGCGGTCGGCAAGAGCGGGGTCGAGTTCGGTCACGTCGTAGTCCGATGCCGGCGGATTGATGGCTGCCCACACCATGCGCAACTTAGGCAGCGGCTCGCCGTTGATGGACTTGAACTGAATGAGTTCAAAGCAAGCGTTCTGCACCTTGGGATGAGAGCGGTTGAGTTCATCGAAGAAGATGAGTTCAGCGTTGTCCACGTCGCGGGGGCGGTGAAAAATCAGCCCCTGTCCGTCCGCCGGCACAGGGATGCCCACGAGGTCCGCCCACGGGTCGAGCGTGCTGGCGCTATAATACTTCATCGCCAACTGGAGTTGCTGCGCGACGCTCTTGACCATGCTGGTCTTACCGACGCCGTGCCGCCCGATGAGCAGCACGTTGAGATTCTCTTCTGCCAAGCGCAGGAGTTGTTTGAGCAGGTTGTCCATTGTTACTCCCTCCGTTGTCTTTTATGATAACGGTTTTGGGGCGGGAAAGCAACAACATCCCCGACTGTCCCTCAACCACCGGAGGCGACAGGAGGCGGGGCGATTTTCACTGGCTCTCTTCCTGTTCTACACTTTTGCGTTGCACTTAGAGCCTATCCGAAAACCGCGTAACGCAGGCTTCCAGCCTGCCTGCTCGATTACCAGGCGACCAACGGAACTGAAATGCATC
>JANWYM010000367.1 GCA_025055355.1 Abditibacteriales bacterium | reverse complement strand
GACGGTGGCGACCACAATCAGGTCAATGTCCTCGGGCAACATCCCCGCCGCGTCTAACGCCTTCCGCGCCGCCTCGTAGGCGAGGTCGGACGCCGCCTGCTCCTTGCGGGCGATGCGTCGCTCCTGAATCCCCGTGCGAGACTGGATCCAGGTATCCGAGGTGTCCACCATCTGCTCCAAATCCTGGTTGGTGAGTTTGTTTTCGGGCGTGTAAGAGCCTGTGCCGGCGATACGGCTGTAAGTCGTCTGCCGCTGGAACCAGCCCATCGGGACGCCGTCAATTGCGGGAGTCAGGCGCGGAGGGATGTAGGATGGGCTGTCCGACGCGCCGGGAAACGACGCAAATTGTAGGTCGTCGCGTTCTTTCGTCATCACTTTCGTGGACATCAAACTCACCTCAATTCCTTACTTGGCTGACTCGTTCAACGTTCAATTTCAGATCACTTACTTCGCCGCGCTGGGCGACTCCACCATGTGACTCGCCACCGTCAGAATGCGGTGCGCCACTTTCAGAGCCAACATCGCTAACCGTAGTCTCATTGCCTTCACCTCCCCTCTCGTTCTTCGCATCTGTCGACCCTCTCTAAATCATCACTACGACGCCTTGGGTCCCGCCACCATATCGCTGGCGAACGTCAGCATCTTGTGCGCCGCGCGCAATGCCAGCAAAGCGAATCGCAGCCTCATGGTCTTCACCTCCTTCTCGGTGATTTGGGGGAAACGCAAAGAAAAAGCGGCTCTTGCTCGCTCGGGACGCCCGCCACGAGACTGCCAAGAGCCGCTGGAATGCCATCACTGACTTGTCTTCGGCAGCCCGGCTGTCATATCCATACTGGACGTAGACCCGTGGCTTTGCGTCCTCTGGTTTCCCAGAGTTTGCCTTTATCGGGGACGTATGTTGAACACGTCCACCGACATTATGCCGTATGTCTGCCGCTGTTTGATATGTAAAGGAAAAAATGCGTGTCATCCTCATCATCCCTCGACGTTAATGAGGCGAACCAAGTCCGCAATTCTAAACGGTTTTCTCAGGAAGCCATGCGGCTTCAAGTTGCGATTGCGCACTTCGTCCGCCGGGAAATCGTAGGCAGACATCAGAATCCATTTCACCGTCGGGCAGAGTTTTTGACCTTCTTCCATGAGGTCCAACCCGCTCTTGAAGGGCATACGCACATCGGAGATGACAAAATCGTATTTCTCCTTCTGTAACTTACTCAAGGCTTGCTCAACGCTCGCCGCTTCGTCCACTTGGAAGCCCTCCAATTCCAACCCAATACGGGTCGTGCGGCGCGTAGACTGGTTGTCGTCAACTACTAAAATGTGGCGTTGAGTCTTCTCGCCTTGCTGGGAGGGATGCTCCATTAACGTTGTATCCGTAGTCACTTCGATGCACCTCTATCGGTTTAGATTATGACGAGACTTTCGCTACACTCCTCCCTTTTCTTTTTTGCTCGGTCTTCGTCATGCCTCCTTCCATAGCGGCTTTCTGTGACCCATCGGACAACAAGATTGCCAGGCTTTTCCTTTCAAATCGCGCTCTCAACAACGTGTCAATGTTTCGAAGTGAAAAGAGGTTGCAAAGCGATTTTCCAACACGAAGAGCACACTGCCGGACCGCTCGACTCATTGAGGGAAAATCCCCCGACCGACTGCAGGCGTTCGTGTTAGTGGAGAGTCGCCTAAAATAACAGCGGCTCTTACTGTGAGAACGTTTCACTGTCCCCGTAAGAGCCGCTGTCTGCACCGAGTTATCTGCTGGTTTTTAAAAAAAGCGAAACCCTCACACACCTCCTCTGGCGGATGTGCGTGAAGCCGTTATTAACTGCCTATCCGCAAACCGGGTAGCGCAGGCTGCCATCTCACATAAAATGCCGACAGGATGTCGGCGCTACACGGCTTTCGGATAGGCTCTCCGGCAACAAACATCCCTGCAAGCGGGATACGTTCCTACTCGTTGATTTGACCATCCGAACGTCTGTCGATCCCTGCACCGCCCGGTCTGCCGCCATCACCCGCACCACCTCGCCTATCGCCGCCACCAGGACCTCCAGGACGCCCGAAACCGCCGAAGCGGAAACCGCCCATGAAGCCTACTCCGTTTTCCAATATCCCCGCCGCTGTGAGTTTGGCGCGGGTGCGTAGGGAAATCTTCTTCACCAGTTTCGCGTCGGCTTCTGCGACCGTCTTGGCATAAGCGCCATAGGCGGTAGCGAACTCGCTCAACGCTTTATTGATGTCCGCATCGGTGCTCTGGGTGTTGTCCGCCACCTCGCGCAGTCGCTCCACTTTCTCCCGCAGGGCGGTGCGAGCGGTGTTCTTCGCTGTCCAGGTTTCTTTCGCAGCCGTCCGCTCTGCTTCGCTCAATTGCATCATTTCGAGCATGCGGTCAATCATCTGCGAGGGGTCAAACCCCCCCGGACCAAAGCCAAACCTGCCCCGACCGCCGCCAGGGGGCTGTCCTCCAGGTGGCTGCTCACCCGGCTGCTGCGCCAACGAGGGCATTTTCCACGCGCCTACCGCCGCCAGCAACATCAACCCACTGATGCCCACCATTTTGAACCGACTGACGTGTCTCCTCATCTGGTTTTCCTCCTCCGACAATCATCGTCGTCCTCGTCGTCTCCATTCGCGGGCTTCAAAAAAGACCGACGATGAGGACGATTCCTATGAAAATAACGCTGGGACGCTCCAACTTGTTAGGGGATAAGTTATCTGGGCAGCCCCGAACCAGTTCGGGCGTCCGTTGCGTCTTTCCTGCAGCGTCGTGCATCAACGACATATAAAGGACTCTCTCAAATTGCCTGCCCCCTTTGACGTCCTTTCATAGTGTAGGTTCGTTGAAAGTATGTGAGGAAAGTGTTGAGAAAGTGTTTAGATTTTTCTCTCACCTTAGACTTCTTAGATATTCTGTGAACATCTACTTAACAGTTTCAGTCTACAAGGTCGGCACACGGTACGAGGGCATTAATCGGGAGTTTTCATGCGGACGTTCATAGCGAGGTGGGATGGGACATTGTCCCGACTGATTGAGACCCGAGCGCGACAGAGACACCTTTGCCTCGTTCAACTGTCCCTTCCTACAGGTGCGGGACGGGTTCGCCAAAACCCTCTGACTTCCTTCGTCGCCAGTGTGTATAACCTCCGTTACGGAACGGCTCCTAAGCGCCTATCCGAAAACCTCACTGTCCCCTTTCGCAAGGAGGGCCCCAGGAGGTTCTCGGCGTTATGCTGACCTCCCTCGGCCCCTCCTTGGTAAGGAGGGGAGAGTTTTCGGACAGGCTCTAAGTGCTTTCTTCTCAGAATGCAACGCAAAATGATGGGTCAGATCATTGTAAGGTTTCGTCGGTACGGGGCATTGCTCAGAGGTCTTTATGCGGACGTTAATATTAGGCTTGGACGGAGCATCGCCGGAACTCATTGAAACTTGGGCGCGACAGGGACATCTACCGACGTTTAAACGCCTGATGGACGAAGGCGCCTGGGGCAGGCTGGCCAGCACCATTCCGCCCCTCACACCACCTGCGTGGACGACCTCCGTCACCGGACAAAACCCTGGCAAGCATAACGTCTTCGACTTCACGCGTCCCAGCGAATTAGTCTTTGCGCAGTCGGCGTATCGTCATCCCTTGATTGATTCCTCCGACCGCAAGGCGAAATCCGTGTGGGAATACCTGAACGACGCGGGCTACTCGGTGGGCATCATCACGTTTCCCACCGGCTATCCCCCCACGCCGATTCAGGGCTACATGCTGTCGGAGCCGTGGAGCGTCGAAAACGAATATCAAACCTCGCCACCCGAACTCCTTGGGGAAATTGCCGACGCTGTGCCGGGCTGGTTCGAGCGCCACCCGCTCCACGAACTGCCCGAAGGCGATTACGCTGCCTTGGAGCGAAAACTCCAATTCGACCTGTTATCGCGTTTTGAGGTACTGCGCTATCTCTTGCGGCATCATCCGACCGACCTGACGTTGGTGGTGTTCCCCGAGCTGGACACCGCCCAGCATTGCTTCTGGCGGTTCATGGACAAAACCCATCCACACTACGAACCGTCACCCTTCCGCAGCGCGATTTTGCGCTTCTATCAACAGGTGGACGATATGCTGGAGCAGTTGCTCGACATGATAAGCACCGACCTCCGCCTCATCGTCTACTCCGACCACGGCTTCGGTCCGCTGCTGGAGGAAGTCATCGTCAACCGCTGGCTGGTCGAAAACGGGTTTATGACCCTCAAGAAAACCGCTTTGACCCAAAAGCCCCTTATTAATCGCATTCTGTTGGGGCGCATTGCTCGGCGTTTGGGGCTGCGCTGGCTGACGCGGCGGATTCCCGACCGCGTCAAGTCGCGCATCCCTACGTTCACCGGCGAGTTCGAGGCGATTAACTGGGATCGCACCCGCGTTTATTTCAGTTCCGCCGCCTCGCAGAGCCTCATGATCAACCGACGCGGGCGCGAGCCGTGGGGCATCGTGTCGCCCGGGCGCGAATGGGAACGGCTCCGTGAGGAGGTCATCGCGGGACTTAAATCTCTAAAGCACCCCGAAACCGGACAATCTATTATCACAGAGGTCTATCGCCCCGAGGAGATTTATCACGGGCCTTACGTTTTCCGCGCGCCTGACATCATCGTGCAATGCGCCCCCGGCTACCAGTTGCAGCACGGTTTCGATGCACCTGTGATTCAGCCCGCGCAGCGCAGCCCCGGCTCGCGCAGCGGCATCCATGCTCCCGAAGGCATGGCGCTCTGGTGGGGCGCCGGCATCAAATCAGCCGCGCCTTTTCACGCCCATATCGCGGACATCGCCCCGACGATCCTTCACACCTTCGGTCTGTCCATGCCCGACGTGGAT
>JANWYM010000366.1 GCA_025055355.1 Abditibacteriales bacterium | reverse complement strand
TCATGAGTGGCTGACACATGCGGGCATGAAGCCCACAGCGGTGGAGAGTGGTCACGCCGCGCTGGAGGTCATGCGACAGGCAGCGGACGCCGGGCAACCGTTCGCGCTGGTGTTGTTGGATGTGATGATGCCCGTGATGGACGGATTCACGGTTGCGGAGCGCATCAAGCAAACTCCAGAGTTGGCGGCGACGCAGATCATCATGCTATCCTCCACGGGGCGGCGCGGCGATGCCGCGCGCTGCAAGGCGTTGGGGGTGGGAGCCTGTCTCAACAAGCCCATCCATCCGACGGACCTGCTGGAGGCTATTAAGGTGGTGATGAGCGGTTCATCCGAAGGGGCGAAAGTCTCTGCTCGCCTGCATCCCGTCGTCGCTCGCCCTCCGCTCCCTCAGAGCCGTCGCACCCTGCGCATCCTGTTGGCGGAGGACAACGCAGTGAACCAGAAGTTGGCAACACGTCTGCTGGAGAAGCAAGGGCACTCCGTCGTGGTGGTCTCCAACGGCCAAGAAGCCCTTGCCGCGTTCGAGCGGGAGAAGTTCGACCTGATTCTGATGGACGTGCAAATGCCGGAGATGAACGGCTTGGAGGCGACCGCGCTGATTCGGCAGCGCGAGCGTCTGACGGGCGGGCATATCCCTATCGTCGCCATGACCGCTCACGCCGTGCAGGGCGACCGCGAGGTTTGCCTGGAAGCGGGTATGGATGGTTACGTGAGCAAACCGATTGACAAGGAAGAATTACACCGAGTTATCGAAGGGTTGGTTATTTCCCCCTCTGATGAGGAACATAGAGAGCGAGGCGCGGCACAGACACCCCTGGGCTCCCAAGCGTCCGACATGCCCGCCTGGAACTACGCAGCGGCGCTGGAGCGCGCCGGGGGAGATCCAGAGTTTTTGAACGAGCTGGTCGAGATCTTTTTGGGGGAATATCCGAAGATGATGGGCAACATTCAAGAAAGTGTCATGCAACGGGACGCGGCTGCCCTGCAACGCGCAGCACATGCCTTGAAAGGTTCCGTCGGCAATTTCTGCGCTCAACGGGCATGGGAGGCGGCATACACCTTAGAGCAGATGGGACGGAACGGGGACTTAAGCGGCGTCGAAAAGGCCTGGTCGGTTCTGGAGGAGGAAATGGAGCGACTTTCGCAGGCGTTGGCGTCGTTGCGAACGGCAGTGCCAGGATAACACCGCAGACCCAAATGGTTTATAGGGTTCACGCGTTCATAAGGCGACGAACTTCGTGAACCCTATAAACTTTAGGACCTCATCGCATTACGTAGCATGATACGATCCACGCGATTTGACGAACTCAAAGCCACTGGGCAGTTGCCATCGCCGACCGGTGTGGCGTTGACGATTCTTCGCTTAACGCAAGATGATAAGGCGACAGTCGCTGAAATTACCCGCGTGCTGCAATCCGACCCCGCGCTCGCCGGACGGATTCTCAAATACGCTAACTCAGCGGCAATGAGCGCGGTTCAACCGATTGTCTCGGTGCCACAAGCCGTGATGCGGCTGGGGCTACGGACCGTGCGCCGACTCGCACTGGGATTTTCCATCATCTCCAACTGTCGCCGCAATCTATGCCCACAATTTGATTACCAAAGATTCTGGTCATGCTCGCTGGCGACTGCCATCGCTGCGCAGGCTCTAGCGCACCATACCAAGACCACCCCCCCTGACGAAGCGTTCACTTGCGGTCTGTTGTGTCAAATTGGGCGACTGGCGTTCGCCAGCGTTTATCCTCGTGAATATAGCGATGTCCTCGCTCTGGCGGCGGACAATGAAGAGCACCTGCTGGCGCTGGAACAACAGACCTTCGCGACTGACCACAACGACATGACCGTTGCCATGCTGGCGGATTGGGGGTTGCCCGAAACGTGCGTTAACGCCGTGCGCTATTTCGGGCGGGGGCAGAATTGCACCAGATCCTCCAACTCCTCGCCCGAGGCCGCCTTGGCAGACTTGCTGCACGTTGCCTCACATCTTGCGGCCGTGTGCGTGGCGGAACAGGACGAACGTGACCGATTGACTCTGGATCTGTTGACGTGTGGCGAATACCTCCGCATTGGTCCAACAGACTTGATGGCGCTTGCCGACCGCGTTGGGCAGGAATGGCAGGAGTGGGGGAAACTGCTCGATGTGCCGACCCAATCGGTGCCGCCCTTCGCCGATTTAGTCGAACGCGCCCGCCGAGCGCAGGAGGCTGAAACGCCGCACAGTCAAGGCACCAATGAAGCAACCACTCCATTGCCCTCAGTCCCTATGAACATCTCGCCCTCTGCAACGGGGGGACTGCGCCTGCTCGTGGTAGACGACAGCCCTGTGACCCTGCGACTGCTGACCAAGCAACTCACGGACATGGGGCACATCGTTCACACGGCGGAGGACGGACACGCTGCCCTGCGCCTCGTCCTGGAAACCAACCCGCAACTTATCATCACCGACTGGCAGATGCCCGCACTGGACGGCATCGGCTTGTGTCAATCGCTGCGCCAGACCAGAATGGGGCAGCAGTTGTATATCATTATGCTCACCGCGAATGAAGACGAGGACCATCTCGTGCAGGCTCTCTCCGCTGGTGCAGACGATTACATGGTCAAACCCGTCCGTCCCCGCACGCTCGAAGCTCGCCTGCGCGCCGCCCAGCGTATTCTTCGCCTTCAGGAGGAGATTGAGCGCGACAAGGAGAAGATTCAGCGCTACGCGGCCGAGTTGGCGATTATGAACCGCAAGTTAGAGCAAGCCGCCTTCACGGACGCGCTCACTAACCTGCCCAACCGCCGCTACGCCACCGACCGCCTCAAGCAGGAGTGGGCGGAGTCCGTCCGCAGCCACCAACCGCTCGCCTGTCTCATGATGGATATTGACCATTTCAAGCAAATCAATGACACCTACGGTCACGACGTGGGGGACGTCGTGCTGCAAGAGACGGCAGCGGTGCTGAGGCAATCGCTACGCCTCAACGACGTCGTATGTCGCATGGGCGGGGAGGAGTTTCTGGTGATATGCCCCGACACCGACGTGCGGGGGGCGGTCGTCTGCGCTGAACGTCTGCGCCGCGCGGTGGAAGCGCACATCATCCGCACCGCAGAGTTCAATCGCCATGTGACCTTGAGCATCGGCGTCGCCGCGCGTGGCGAGGGGATGCCCCACCCTGACGTCTTGCTCCGAGCCGCTGACCAAGCCCTTTACGCTGCCAAGCGGTCCGGACGCAACCGCGTGTGCGCCATCGCATCCGTCCAGACAGAGGACAAACTGCGCCAGACGGCGTGAGGGGATGGGAAGGATGGAGTGAGGGCAGACCATCATCCGTGACTCCATCACGTTGGCCCCTCATGCTTGATCGCTTTCGCTCACTACCGTCGGGACACCGCCCTTGCTCTCAGGGACAATCGCTTCCCTCTCCTCTCCCTGGGGGCGGAGCATAGAAACAACAATGGAGACGGCCAGAACGCTGGCGATGAAACTCAACGAGGCGGCGATGGGGACTTTATAGACGTCCGCCAGCAACATCTTCACGCCGACAAACACAAGCACCACGGACAGCCCATAGTGAAGGTAGTGAAACAGTTTCATCACCCCCGCCAGCGCGAAGTAAAGGGCCCGCAGACCTAAGATGGCGAAGACGTTTGATGTGTAGACGATGAACGAGTCGGTGGTGATAGCCAGGATGGCGGGGATGGAGTCCACCGCAAAAATGAGGTCGGTGGTTTCCACCACGAGGAGCACGACGAACAGCGGCGTCGCCCACACGCGTCCCTCTTGCTTCACGAAGAATTTATCCTTCACGAAGTCCTTGGTCACCGGAACGAATCGCCGAAATAACTGCAGCACAGGGTTGCGTTCGGGGTGAATCTCCTTGTCCTTCGACCGCGCCATCTTAATCCCGGTCAGAATCAAGAACGCGCCGAAGACGTAAACGGTCCAATGAAACTTCTTAATCAGCGTCACCCCTGTGACGATGAAAACCGCCCGCATGACAAGCGCGCCCAAGATGCCCCAGAACAATACCCGATGCTGTAAATGCCCGGGCACGCTGAAGTAAGTAAAGAGCATCAGGAACACAAAGATGTTGTCAACGCTCAGCGACTTTTCAATCAGATAGCCCGTCAGAAATTGCAAGGCGGCTTCCGACCCGCGCCAGACATAAACGACCACATTGAACACCAGCGCGAGCGCAATCCAGACGATGCTCCATGCGATGGCTTCTTTGAACTTGACCTCATGCGCTTTGCGATGAAACACGCCGAGGTCAAGCGCAAGCATCGCCAGCACGAAGAGGTTGAACAGCCCCCAAAAAAGGAGTGGAGTTGGCAATAGTGATCCTCCCTGAAGTCGTTAATCGCCGAAGATGTCTAAGATGTCATCCAACTCAAAGCGGCGTTTGCGGCGGCGGCGGTCGTAGTCGTCATCATAATCGTCGTAGCGTCTACGATGATGGGGCTCGGGGTAGCGGGGCTCGTCATACACCACACGCTCACGGCGGGGCTCGAAGGTTTCAGGTCGCATCGGCGGGGTCATGGTGCCGCGAATGTAGCCGATGATCTTCTCCATCTCTCCGTGTTCCAGCCAGATACCTTTGCATTGGGGGCAAACATCAACCAGCACACCCAAGCGTTCGACTTCACTCAACATCTGATGACAGGTGGGACAAAGTTTTTGCATCGGTTATGCTCCCCACGGGAGGGCGACGCTCCAGCGGAGCCGAACGGTTCGGCGGGAGCCTCACCCTCCCGGTTGATGACTTCCATACGACGTGTATCCCGTTTGGGGCATGAACCATCCCCTCGAAAGTCGTCGGCGTCTTCCTCGTCGTCTTCGTTCTCGACCCTCAAAAACGACGACGAGGACGATTCTCA
>JANWYM010000365.1 GCA_025055355.1 Abditibacteriales bacterium | reverse complement strand
GGTGGAGCCGTCGCTAACGTCCAAAACAGGACAGGACTCAGCGCGGCTTGCAGCCAGAACATCAGCAGAGCGGTGACGATGAAATAATCGCCTGCGAACGGTTGGCGGAGTGAGAAAGGACGTGGACTTCGCTGCGCAGTCTGGAAGATGACCGTCACGAACATCGTCACCGCGACGAATTCTATCAGCCCTGACACCACGCCCAGCGGATGTAAGAAGGGAACAACACCCGCCAGCGTCAGCGCGGTCGTATGCAGCGTTACGCCTGCCAGCATCAGGTAGAACGACATCTCCGCCCAGCGCGGGTTTTGCAACGAGGTAGAGCGAAAGCGAGGAAACGCCTGATAGGCAAACCCCATCACGAACATCCCGACAAATCCGCAGACCAGCAAGTGCGCGTGGGCAAACGTCTGAAAGAAATCGCGCCCCGGCAGAAGAGACAAAAAAACGGCGACCCCCCACGCCGCGCCTGCCATGAGCATCAGAAAACCCGCCTTGAAAAACCTGCGATAGAGCGCATCGGAAGACGCCTCCGCGTGGGACGCGAGGGGCTGGGTCATGAACCTTTCACCTCATCTCAGCAGATAAGAAACGCCCCCTCGAGAATCGTCCTCAGCGTCGTTCTCGTCGTCGATTGTTGGCGTCGTTTATCGGAAACGTCCGACGACGAGAACGAGGACGGGGACGATTCTCATGCGGCGTGGTGCCTGGATGTGTAGAGTCACGGATGGTTCTCTAAGAGCCTACCCGCCAACCGCGTAGCCCAGGCTTCCAGCCTGCGTCAAATCCCGACAGGATGTCGGCGCTACGCGGTTGGCGGGTAGGCTCTTCGAATTGGTCAATGAACTCTCTGACTTTGCGCCTTGCCATGCGCCACGGTATAGAGAAGGACGGCAATGCCACCGATAAAGACATTGCTCACGCCCAGCCCCACCATCCACGGCGCGCCTAAGTGCAGCAGTCCGTAGACGCCGCCCGCCAACAGTGGGAGTTTCAGCAGCATCACTATCGGGAGAGCCTGCGGGCATTTGCGCGCGGCGACGGCAATGAACCGCCACAGGCGGACATTCAACGCCACAAAAACCCCCGATGCTAACACGCACCCAAACCCTTCATGCACGACGCCCTGCGTGATGAACGCCAGCGCGACCGCCGAGCCGATCAAGGTGCGTTCGAATACATCCAACGTTGTCTGCGTGATGGTCATAGTGTGCCGCATCTCCCAAAGACATCGTTGCAGAGGATGCTGCAAATGAATTGCCGCAAGGGGGGTGGGAAACCCTTCAATTTTGGGGTAACGGTGATAACAAAGGAGCGATGAGGCAGTCTCCTTGCAGTCATTCATAGAAGGTTCTCACAGCCTTTATGGGCTTCATCAGAGACTTCTAACCGGGACGTCGTCGGGGATGGTTGATATGAACATGTGCAAGTGGGTCGCAGAGAACTTGGAGAAATACGAACACGGTGGCTTGAGTGACGCGGTGCGGAATGCGGTGGAGAAGCACCTTGGAGCGTGCGAGGGCTGCCGTCATTTACACGAGAGAATGACACGGATACGACAGACATTGGTGAAGTTAGAGCGTGTGCGACAGGCAGCGTGAGAGAGTATGAGCGAGACGCAAAGAATTCTGTTAGTGGACGATTCGCTGGACGGTCTCGTCGCGCTCGCTCGTTTGCTCAAGCGGCATGGCTACGAGGTGACACCGGTGACGTCGGCGGAGGAGGCTTTAAAAGCGTTGGATCAATCCCTCTTCAACCTCCTCATTACCGACTGGCGACTCCCCGGCATGGATGGTTTGACGCTGGCGCAACGGGCGCAGGCGAAGTGTCCTCACCTCAAAGTCTTGACGCTGACGGCTTATGAGGATTTCTACAACAAAGCACGTCTGCGTCGGATGACATCCGTCGACGCCCACCTGACTAAGCCGGTGGACCCGCGGCTGTTGTTGGCATTACTCACGGATCTGTTGAGCCATCATCGGCCGCATTAAAGCGCGGGGGGAGGCATCTGACCTCCCCCTGTTGACTTGTGCAACATGATGTCAGTGGAAACAACAAAGGCACGGAGGACAACCGGGGCAACTTGTCCCCCGCCCCGTTCACTGTCCCTTGAGCCCGTTTTTGATTTCGTGCGCCTGAAAGCCCAGCGCGTAGGGGCAACGGATCTGGGTGCGAAACGGGCGGCGGCGGTTGCCGTCTCGGTAGTAGGCGGCTAAGGTGAGAGAATAGTCGCTCAGGCAACCGGTCAACTGTCGCCCGTGATCGATGTTGCGCCAGCGAGTGCGACGCAGCACGTCGTTGACGGCGATGATGATTTCGACGTTGCCCGCGTCTATGGTCTGGGCGTCCCACTCCGACAGAACGGCTCGCGCCCGCAGCGTTCCCCACGAGGCGTGGGAGTGGAACGTGCCGAGGAGTTCGAGGTGGGAAAGAAACTGCAGGCAGGACCGCACGCGCTGGTCGCGCCACCAGTTGGGGACAACCATGGTGTGACCGCGCTCCGCTGTCTGGTAAGGGATGGCGTAGTCCACGACGATTTTCTCCCCTGTCCGATACCCCAACAGCAGCCCATAACATTCCTTTTTGAACGCTTCTATCGAGGAAAGAACCAAGCCTAAAAAGGCAGTTTCGCTGATGTGCGTGACCATGAGTGACCTCCATCCGCTGCTCCCTCCGAACCGTTTGAGAGCCTATCGGAAACTGTCCCCCTGCGCACTTTGTCGGCCTTAGTGCATCTCCCTCTTAGCCCCTCCTGATCCAGGAAGGGAAAGTTGTCGGATAGGCTCTAAGGGGCCTTGGGCGTTTTGAACGTCTCTTCACTCACGCGGTGCAATGTGTTCAGTTCTCGATGGAAGTCCAGAATTTGCTCGGAGGTTATCCGCGGTAGGGACGCGAACGCGTCGCGTTCTGCGTCCGTCATTTCCGTTTTGTCTCGCTCGAGGATAGACCAGTCCCATTTTTCCCCTCTCACGAAGTGCTCGCCCATGCGCTTGCAGCGCGAGCAGCGGTATTTAATCCAAACGTAATGAGCGCCAAAAGCGCGCACATCGGGGTCCGCGCGCAAAACGTCTTTCGCCAACAGGCGGTGTCCGCAACGACAGTGCAACATGGTCTTCATAGTGGCTCCTCCTGCGGTTTGATTATAGCAGGAAAGGGGCAGCGCAACAAGAATCAAGGCCGTTGCGGGGGCTGTGGCACGATCACATGCTGTCCTGTGAAACCCGCAACCTTTCAGACGCCCCGCCAACCCTTGGGCACGAAGTGCTGCTCGTATTTGTGTGTGGCATAGCGGTCAGTCATGCCCGCGATGTAGTCGCAGACCTGTCGCGCCAGTGCCTTCGTGTCCACAGCGGTGGCGGGATTGTAGGAGGGCATCTGTTCGGGGTGTTGCATGTAAAAGTCGAAGAGCCCGTGAATGACAACACGGACTTTTTCAATCTCGGTTTTGGCAATCGAGCGGTCGGCGTAAACGCGCTCAAACAGGAAGTCTTTGAGCGCGTCGGTGGCTTCTAAAATCTCATCGCTCATCGAGATGTAGTCGCTGTCTATGCTGTGCTGGATGATGTCGGTCACCATGTTCGTGATGCGCTCGCCGTGTCCTTTGCCCAGCACGCGCAGAATGTCTTGGGGCAGGTCTTTTTCCGTGAGAATACCCGAGCGCAGGGCGTCGTCCACGTCGTGGTTGACATAAGCGACGCGGTCGGCGACGCGCATGATTTGTCCTTCCAGAGTCGCAGGCAAACTGGTGCCCATGAGCCGCTGCACCGTGCGACTGATGCGCAGGTCGCTCTGCCCTTTGGAGTGATGACCGATGCCGTCCAGCACCTCATAGGTCAGGTTCAAGCCCCGCCCGTTTTTCTCCAGGCAGTTGACGATGCGGAGGCTGTGTTCGTAGTGACGAAACCCAGCGTTCGGGTCGTAACGGCGGTAGGCTTCATCCAGGGCTTCCTCGCCCTGATGTCCAAACGGCGTGTGTCCCAAGTCATGTCCTAAGGCAATCGCCTCTGTCAGGTCCTCGTTCAGCCGCAAGGCGCGGGCAATGGTGCGAGCGATCTGGGCGACTTCAAGCGTGTGCGTCAGGCGGGTGCGGTAGTGGTCGCCTTCGGGGGCGATGAACACCTGCGTCTTGTGCGACAGGCGGCGGAAGGCTTTGGAATGAATGATGCGGTCGCGGTCGCGCTGAAACTCCGTGCGGATGGGGCAGGGCGGTTCGGGCTTCTGCCGCCCTCTCGTCTCCGCACTCAACTGCGCGCGCGGCGAGAGAATCTGCCGCTCAATGGCTTCCGTCACTTCACGCGGCGTCATGGCGAGACCACCTAAGCACCCTCTGTCGCTTCCGCCTCCAGCGGCTCATGCTCTACCTCTACCGAGCAACGGTTGATAAGGAACGCGACGATGGCGACGCCGACGGCGGCAACGGCGGTCAGGGCGACGGGAAACTCCTTCGCCCACGCCTTGCCCAGCCGCACGCGGACTTTGCGGATGGGGCGCTTGATGGCTGCCTGCACCTCTTCGATGGCATCCTCAATCAAACGGTTCAAGGTGGCTTCCTCTTCCTTCTCCTTGAGCCACTGTTCGATCAAGGCTAAGGCTTTGACTAAATCCCCTTCTGCTTGCTCCAGCGCCCGCAGGGCGTCCTGATAGCCGACGTCCATCCGCTCCCGAATAACGTCTACTTTGTCAAGTTGCACAGCCATGTTGATGTTCACATCGGGTTGCCGTCAGCGGATTGGGGTAGCGGATGAAGAGCCCATCCCAAACGTCTCAGGAGTCCCCAACTTGCCGAACAAGTTCGGAACTCCCTTTGCGGGATAGGCTCTAAGCGGGTCATGCACGGCAGACGGCGCCTCCGCTGTTTCATCC
>JANWYM010000364.1 GCA_025055355.1 Abditibacteriales bacterium | reverse complement strand
GCTGGACAGCGTATCGGTCGCCACCACCTTCAAGGAGAAACTGGCGTCGCTGGGGATCATCTTCTGCTCCTTCTCGGAGGCGGTGCAGAAGCACCCCGACCTCGTGCGCAAGTGGCTCGGCTCGGTTGTGCCTTACAACGATAACTTCTTCGCCGCGCTGAACTCGGCGGTGTTTAGCGACGGGTCGTTCTGCTACATCCCGAAGGGTGTGCGCTGCCCGATGGAGTTGTCCACCTACTTCCGCATCAACGCCCGCGACACGGGGCAGTTTGAGCGGACGCTGATTGTTGCGGAGGAGGGGGCGTATGTGAGTTATCTGGAAGGCTGTCTGCCGGCGGGCGAGCAGGTCAGTGTGGGCGACCGCTGGGTCAACATTGAGAGCCTCAGACCCGGTGATTATGTGATCGCCAGTGACGGACGCAGAGCGAAGGTGCGGGCGGCGATGGTGCGCCCGTATCGGGGCGATATGATTGAAGTCAAGTCCATCTCGCCGCACAACACGTTCCGCCTGACGCCGGAGCATCCTGTCCTCTGCGTGCGCCGCGCCGATGTCGCCGTCAAGCGCAAGCCGCGCGGCGACTGGCTGTCCGAAGTCAATCCCCAGAAACTCTCGACCGCCCAGCCGCAATATGTGCCAGCGGGCGAACTTCAGGTTGGTGATTTCTTGGTCTTCCCGAAAGTGCAGGCGGAGGGATATAATCCCAAATACTCCCCTGCGCTGCTCAAATTGCTGGGCTACTATCTGGCAGAGGGTTCTGCCTGCGTCAACAAGGCGACACCTGTTGTCAGTTTCTCATTCGGCGAGAACGAGACCGAGGTGATTGCTGAGGTGCTCTCCCTCATCGAAGAGGTGACCGGCAAGAAGCCGCACCTCTTTAGAGACGAGGACAAGCACGCTGTGACCCTCAGCGTCCTCTCGCAGGAGTTGATGGATCTCTGTCTCGCTGCCTGCGGCAAAGGGGCAGCGACCAAGTGCCTGAGCGAAGAACTGATGGCTCTGCCGCCTGAGCAGATTGAGCCTCTCCTCGAAGCCTACCTCGCGGGCGATGGCAACATACCCATGAAGGGCGGTAGCGAGATGCGCCGTATCTCCACTGCGTCCCAGACGCTTGCCCGTCAAATTCAGGAGTTGCTCGCCCGCCAGGGGATTTATGCCAGCATCGAGATGCGGCGGGACGGCGAGGATGTAGTTGGTCAAGACCAGTTCATCGTCGTTTGGACGCACAACGAGCAAAGGGGCGAAGTCCACGACGCGGGCGACTACTTCCTTGTGCCCATCAAGGCAATCAACCGCATCCCCTACGATGGCTTTGTATTCAACCTGGACGTGGAAGGTCTCAACTCGTATCTCGTGCGCGGCTTCGTTTGCCATAATTGCACCGCGCCCATGCGCGATGAAAATCAGTTGCACGCCGCCGTGGTGGAACTGATCGCCCTCGACAACGCGGAGATTAAATACTCCACCATTCAGAACTGGTATCCAGGCGACAAGGAGGGCAAGGGCGGCATTTACAACTTCGTCACCAAGCGCGGCAAGTGCGCGGGTGTCAACTCCAAGATTTCCTGGACGCAGGTGGAGACGGGGTCGGCGATTACGTGGAAGTATCCCAGTTGCATCCTGCAAGGCGATAACTCCGTCGGAGAGTTCTACTCCGTCGCCGTCACCACGCACTACCAGCAAGCGGACACGGGGACGAAGATGATTCACATCGGCAAGAACACCCGCAGCACGATCGTCTCGAAGGGTATCTCGGGCGGGCACGGGCAGAACACCTATCGCGGCCTGGTGAAGATTCTGCGGCGGGCGGAGAACGCCCGCAACTTCTCGCAGTGCGACTCCCTGCTGCTGGGCGATAAGTGCGGGGCGCATACCTTCCCGTATATCGAGGTGCAAAACCCGACGGCGCGGGTGGAGCATGAGGCTTCCACCTCCAAGATCGGCGAGGACCAGATCTTCTACTGCAACCAGCGCGGCATCTCCACCGAGGACGCCGTGAACATGATTGTCAACGGCTTCTGCAAGCAGGTGTTCAAGGAGTTGCCGATGGAGTTCGCCGTGGAGGCGCAGAAACTACTGGGTATTACTCTGGAAGGAAGTGTGGGGTAGAGACGATACGGTTAAGCGTTGGCATGTTACACGTTACACGTTGGCACGTTGGAACGTTGGCACGTTAAAACCTGCCAACGTTCCAACGTGCTAACGTGCTAACATGCAACGTGCCAACGTGCAACGTGCCAACGTGCAACGCGCGACGTGCCAACGCTTAATCCGCCACCTTTTTTGTGATGCTGGAAATTCGGAACTTACACGCTAAGGTTGAAGATAAAGAGATTTTACGCGGGGTGAACTTGACGGTCAATGCTGGCGAGGTGCACGCCATCATGGGACCGAACGGGTCGGGGAAAAGCACGCTGGCGAACGTGCTGGCGGGGCGGGATGCTTTCGAGGTGACGGAGGGCGAAGTCCTCTATGAGGGCAAGAACCTGTTGGAGATGGAACCCGAAGAGCGCGCCTGTGAGGGGGTGTTCATGGCGTTCCAGTATCCCGTCGAGATTCCCGGCGTGAGCAACACCTATTTTCTGCGGGCGGCGGTGAATGCCATTCGCAAGTATCGCGGCGAGGAGGAACTCGACCCGATGGATTTCCTGACGCTGGTGCGGCAGAAGGCGCAGTTGCTCAAGTTGGACCCAAGCCTGTTGAACCGCTCCGTCAACGAGGGGTTCTCCGGCGGCGAGAAGAAGCGCAACGAGATTTTTCAGATGGCGGTGCTGGAGCCGAAGTTATGCATCATGGACGAGACCGACTCCGGGCTGGACATCGACGCCCTGCGCATCGTCGCCGACGGTGTCAACGCCCTGCGTGCCCCTCACCGTGCCATTGTCGTCATCACTCACTATCAGCGGCTGCTCAACTATATCGTGCCCGATGTCGTGCATATCCTGATGGACGGGCGCATCGTCCGCTCCGGGGGGAAAGAGTTGGCGTTGGAAGTGGAAGAGCGCGGCTACGATTGGCTGGAGAAAGTCGCCCGCGACGCCGTCGCGGATTCATTGCTGGTGTGAGGTGGGGCGTCCGATGGTGACGACGATGAAGCCAGAAACGCAAATTTACCTTGCTCACTTTGAGGCGTTAAAAAAGAGGCTGGACGCGAACGGCTTGCTGCCCCTGTCCGCTCTGCGGCATCGAGCGATGGAGCGATTCGCGGCGCTGGGCTTCCCGACCCTCAAGCATGAGGAGTGGAAATATACTAACGTCGCGCCCATCGCGCGCGTCGCCTTCCAACCGACGGAGCGTGGTGGGAGCGCCGTGCAAGAGCGCGATTTGAAGCCGCTGGGCGATGTAATGCGCTGTCGCCTCGTCTTTGTGAACGGGCATTTTGCGCCGCACCTGTCCACCCTTGATGCTCTGCCCTCGGGTGTGCGAGCGGGCAGCCTCGCGGACGCCTTACGCTCCGACAGCGCGACAGTCGAAGCGCATCTGGCGCAATACGCTGCCTTCGACCACCATCCCTTCGTCGCTCTGAACACAGCGCTGATGGAGGAGGGGGCGTTTGTGCATGTGCGACGCGGGGCGGTGGTTGAAGAGCCGATTCATCTGCTGTTGGTTTCAACTCCCAACGGCGCGCCGTGGGTGGCGCACCCGCGCCATCTTATCGTGCTGGATGAAAACAGTCAGGCGACGGTTGTTGAGACCTACATCGGCAGTGGTTGGACAGCCACCGAGGGCTGCCCCTACTTTACCAACGCGGTGACGGAAATCGTCGTGGGCGAGAACGCCGTGCTTGACCACATCAAAGTGCAACGGGAGAGCGCGGCGGCATTTCACATCGCCACTGTGCAGTTACAACTCAGCCGCAGCAGCACCGTCACATCCTTTTCCATCTCGTTAGGCGGTGCGTTGGTGCGCAACGACATCAACGCCGTGCTGGGCGGCGAGGGCGCCGAGGCGACGCTCAACGGTCTCTACGTCGCCAGCGGAACCCAGCACGTCGACCACCACACCTTGATTGTCCACGCCCAGCCGCACTGCCCCAGTCACGAGTTGTATAAAGGCATTTTGGATGGGAAAGCGACGGCGGTGTTCAACGGCAAAATCCACGTGCGCCCCGGCGCGCAGAAGACCGACGCCAAGCAGACCAACCAGAACCTGCTGCTATCGCGGGACGCCACCATCAACACCAAGCCGCAGTTGGAAATCTACGCCGACGACGTGCGCTGCACGCATGGCGCGACCGTGGGGCAACTGGACGCTGACGCGCTGTTCTACCTGCGCTCGCGGGGCATCGGCGCAGCGGAGGCGCGAGCGCTGCTGACTTACGCTTTCGCCAGCGACATTCTCAACCGCATCAAGGTCGAGTCGTTGCGGACGCGGCTGGAAGAACTGCTGTTTACGCATCTGCCGCAAAGCAGTGTGGAAAGGGTTGAGGATGAAGCGTTGGCACGTTAGCACGTCGGAACGTTAGCACGTCGGCACGTTGGAACGTTGGCAGGTTCTAACGTGCCAACGTGCCAACACGCTAACGTGCTAACATGCCAACATGCCAACGTGCCAACATGTCAACATACCAACGTGCTAACGTGCTAACGTGCCAACGTGCTGACGTGCCGACGTTCAACGTTGACAGGGTGCGCGAGGACTTCCCCGTCCTCAAGCAGAAGGTGCGGGGCAAGCCGCTGGTGTATCTGGACAACGCGGCGACCACGCAGAAACCCCGCATCGTCATTGACACCCTTATGCGCTACTACACGGAGGAAAACGCCAACATCCATCGCGGCGTGTACACGTTGGCGGAACAAGCCACCGAACAGTACGAAGGCGCGCGGCGCAAAATCCAAAAATTCATCAACGCCAAATCGTACCGTGAAAT
>JANWYM010000363.1 GCA_025055355.1 Abditibacteriales bacterium | reverse complement strand
TGGCACCCACACACCTATTTTTAACCTTGGGGGTGGGGGTTGGGTTTTGGGTTTCGCCCGGCGGGTTTGCCCCAAACCCAAACCGCAAACCCCGACACCCGATGTCATCCTGCGAACCACTCCAGCAGTTGCCCCAGCGTCTCACGGATTTGACGGCGGGGAACGACCATGTCCACCATCCCGTGCGCCAACTGAAACTCGGAACTTTGGAAGCCTTTGGGCAGGCGAATTTTCAGGGTCTGTTCAATCACGCGCGCGCCGGTGAAGCCGATAATTGCCCCGGGCTCAGCCAGTGTGACATCGGCAAGCGAGGCGAAACTGGCTTGCACGCCCGCCGTAGACGGGTCGCATAGAACGACGACGTAGGGTAAACCGGCGCGGTGCAGGCGCCCGACCGCCGCGCTGGTCTTAGCCATCTGCATCAGCGAGAAAATGCCCTCCTGCATCCGCGCCCCGCCGGAGGTGGAAAAGATGATGACAGGCAGGGAGTGGACAATGCCGAGTTCAAGGGCGCGGGCAACTTTCTCACCGACGACGGAACTCATGCTGCCGCCCCGAAAGCCGAAGTCCATGATGCCGATGACGATGGGGAAGCCGTTGATCGTCGCCGTTCCGGTGAGGATGGCTTCGCGCAGCCCGGTTTTTTGCTGGTCTTGGGCGACTTTGTCCAGATACTCAGGAAAGTGCAACGGGTCAGCGGGTTCAAGGTCGGCGTCCGTCTCCTGAAAACTATTCTCATCCACGGTGATTGCCAGCCGCTCCCACGCGCCCAGTCGCGCGTGCGCTCCGCAGCGGTTGCACACCCGCAGGTCGCGCACGAAATCCTTCGTGTAAAGGAGGGCGCGACAGTTGTCGCACTTCGTCATGATGTCGCCGGGAATTCCTACCGCAGCCATGGTTGCCTCCTGGGTCTTGCCTCCTACGGGATTTCATAAGACACAAGCCGCTTTCGCCTTCCCTTACCGTCCCAATTATGTTATCATACCTCTCTGAAGTTGTAAAGCAAAAGGAGCGGCGAAAAATGTCATTCAGCGAACGAGCCGAGATTGACCAGATTGACCAGCAACTGTTGGCATTGCTCAACCGACGCGCCCAGATTGCGCAATCCATCGGGCGGCAGAAGAACGAGCGGGGGATGCCCGCCTACGACGCCAGCCGCGAGAAGCAGGTGTTGGAGCGCATCATCGCTGCCAGCACGGGCCCGCTGCCCACGACCTCCCTGCGCACGATTTACCGCGAAATCATATCCGCCTGCCGCTCATTAGAACAGCCCATCACCGTCGCGTTCTTGGGTCCTCCCGCGACCTTCACGCACATGGCGACGCTCCAGCACTTCGGCTCCTCTGTGGACACCGTTCCAGCGGCGACCATCGCCGATGTGTTTCGCATCGTTGAACACGGCGAAGCGCACTACGGCGTCGTCCCCGTCGAGAACTCCAACGAAGGCGTCGAGAGCCACACCCTCGACAACCTCGTGCAGACCGACCTTAAAATCTGCGCGGAGACTTACTTGCAGGTGCATCAGTGTTTGCTGTCCAAATCGCCGCTGGAGGCTATCCGCACGGTCTATTCGCATCCCAACGCGCTCGGACAATGCCAAGAGTGGCTGCGCTACAACCTCCCGCAGGCGAACATCGTGCCCGTGTCCAGCACCTCGCGCGGTGCAGAACTGGCGGCGGAAGAACCTCACGCGGCAGCCATCGGCGCGGCGCTCGCGGCGCAGGTTTACGGCTTAGACATCTTAGCCGAACGCATCGAAGACCATCCGAACAACCGCACGCGCTTCCTCGTCATCGGCACCCATGACAGCCCGCCCACCGGGAAGGACAAAACCTCGCTGACCTTCATGGCGCCCCATCGCCCCGGCGGGTTGTGGGACGCTTTGGGCTGCTTCCGCGAATACGGGATCAACCTGACGATGATCGTCTCCCGCCCCAACCGCGTCAAGCCGTTTGAATATCGCTTCTTCGTGGACATTCAAGGGCACGCCCGCGAGCCGCGCGTCCATCAAGCCCTCGAGGCGGCACGCCAGCACTGCCACGCCGTCGCGGTGCTGGGGTCGTATCCAGAGGCCGAGTAGGTCATCTCCATTGGCTGCCCGCTGCGTCCATTTTGGCGATCGCCTCTTTGTAGGCGTCGGAGCCGGCGAATTCGACGAGGGCTTTGAGGCGTTCATTCAGGAAGGGGTTGGCGTGAATCGTCTGACCCAGTTTGAAGTGGGTGCTGACCCCGACGAGGCTGACTTGCAGGCGCGACCGTTGGTTGAGATACCCCTCCACATCCTCCGCCGCGACCGTCGCCTCGGGGTCGGCGGCGACAGCGATCTTGAGCATCATCGCGCTCAACACGCGAGCGTTGCGCGTGAGGAGAAGTGTCACACGGTCCGCTGTGATTTCATGCATGTTCGTCCAGTTCGTCGTGAGAAGGAACGAGAGGACCCACATCGGCGCGACGAGCAGCCGCAGCGGCGGCGGCGTGTCGTTCATGAACGACAACAGCATCGGCAGCGCGACTTGGCGCAGCCGCGCTTGCGCGAGGGCGCGGGCAAGGGCGCAGGTCAACTCCGCGGGCGTCAGCAACTCCCGCGCCTTCGAGGTGATGATGAGTATGTGCGGAGGCTTGCGCCCCAGCATTTCCACCTTGCCCACCGGCTCCTCCAAAAAGAACGCCTCCGGCTCTGGCACGCCGACCAATTGGGCGTATCGGGCGATGAGCGCTTTGAGGTCGCCGTGATTGTTGGGCAAAATGCGAATGCGCGGGCCGTGCTTGCGCAGGCGCGAGCGCACCGCCCACGGGGCAAGGACGAAGTAGATGAACCAACTCACGACTTGCCAGACAATCAATCCGATGGCGAAGGACAGCCCCACGCCTTTCGGCAGCAGCGCGAGCAAAATCGCCGGTCCGGTGCAGATGCTCTGCCAGATGAGGAACACCTTGCCCAACTCACTGCTCTGCCCCTCCAGGCGGACGTCCTCAAAGCGGAACGGCGTCGCCTTCTTCTCGATCTTGATTTTTGACGCCATACACGTGAGAGGGAGATAAGGAATCGGACATGAGCGATGAGAGCCACCGATCTTTCCTCTCTCATCTCTCAGGGCCTTTCCATTTCCGCCGGCGCGCGCGGGGACGCGTCCAGCACGCGCGCGCCGCCCGAGATGATCAGGCGGAAGGCTTCTTCAACGGGCATGTCAATGGGCACGACCTCCTCTTCGGGCACCCACAGCACAATCCCGCTCGCGGGCGGCGTGAACGGCATGAACACACTGACGAGGTTCTGCCCTTCCGCCACCTGCACAGGCGGCGGCGCATATCCGGTTTGAAAGCCGATGACCCACATGCCGGCGCGTGGATACTCCACCATCACGACGCGCCCAAACTGTTTGCTCTTGTTGGAGACAAAGAAATCCAGGATCTGCTGGGTGGACGTGTAGACCACGCGGGCGATGGGGATGCGGACGATGAAACTCTCGCCGTATTGAAACAACTTGCTCCCCACGACCGTTGACGCCGCCACGCCCGCGCCCAACATCAGCAGGAGAATGACGAAAAAGCCCAACCCCGTCAGACGATGCCCGGTGAGCCGCTCATACAAGCGGTCTATGTAGATGCCCAGCCCCAGGGTGTTGAAATACTGAAACAACAGCACCAGCACGGATACGGTCACAAGCAGGGGCATCAGCACCAAAAAACCTGCCACAAAATAACGCCGCACCATGCCCCAGTAATGTCGGACGAAACCGGCTCTCATACGGCTCTCTGATCTCCTTTGCCTCGGTCGCTCTTGGGCGTGACCTTCACCTTCGCCACGCGGCGCCCCCGCACCTGTTGAATCGTAAAGGTCGCCTCCGCGGTCTCGATGGTATCCCCCACGCTCGGGACGCGCCCCAGTTGGCTGAGGCAGAACCCGCCCACCGTGTCGAACTCCCCGTCGGGCACGCTCAGATGCAACGCCTCCTCCAAATCCTCCACACCCAACCGCGCACTGACGAGGGCGGAACCGTCCGCCAGCATTTGAATCGGTTTTTCCTCGCCGATGTCATGTTCATCGAGAATCTCCCCGACCAGTTCCTCCAGAATGTCCTCGATGCTGACCAGCCCCGCCGTGCCGCCGTATTCGTCAATCACCACGGCGAGATGTGTTTTCGTCGCGCGCATCTCGCGGAAGAGCGCGTCCGTCTTTTTCATCTCCGGCACAAACAGCGGCTCGCGCGCCAAGTCGCGCGGGCGCACCGGTGCCGTCCCCGCGCACAACGCTTCCAGCAAGTCTTTAGCATACAGAATCCCCACGATATTATCAATACTGTTCTCGTAAAGCGGGATGCGCGAGAAGCCGGAGTTTTCAAACGCCCACAAAGCGGTTTCGGCATCGCAGTCCGCTGGCAGGCTGACAATGTCTGGACGCGGCACCATGATTTCGCGCGCGGTGGTGTTGCCGAGGTCAAAGATGTTCTCAATCATCGCCGTCTCCTCCGCCTCCAGCACGCCCGCTGCCTCGCCCAGTTCGACCAGCGACTTCAGGTCGTCTGCGGAGACGTCCTCTGCTTCCGCAGCCGGCACCGTTCTGTCTGCGGGGTGCAGCAGCCGTAACAGCCAGCGCGCCGAGCGTGCCCCTCGCTCAGCGTGCTGCGCGGCGAAAGCGTGTGGCAGCACGCAGGCGAACAGGAGAATCACCGCTACCGCGACCACGCCGACCCCCGCCGCTGCGAGGGCGTTGAGAGGCTCATAGCGATAGACGATGTGCGTGATGAGGGCGGCGCCCAGGAGCAGCGGCCCATATAACCCCATGACCAGCGCGACGAGGGTACGCTTGGACCGCTGCCTCCCGCCTGGAGGCGGAGCGACAAATAGCACCGCCTCCGCCAGGGAGAACAGTGCGA
>JANWYM010000362.1 GCA_025055355.1 Abditibacteriales bacterium | reverse complement strand
AGAAAATCGCCAAACTACACGTTGACCCCGCGATCGGGTTGATGGACTACCAGATTCGTCAACTTGCCTACCGCGCGGGTTTTGCCCCTGCCGCGATGCGCGGCGCGGGAGCGTTCCTGCGCGCGCTCTACAAAGTTTACACGGAACTCGATTGCTCGCTGGCGGAGATCAACCCGCTGGTTGTGACGAAGGACGGACAACTCATCGCCGCCGACGCGAAAATGAACGTTGATGACAACGCCCTCTACCGCCAGAAAGAACTCGCCGCGATGCGCGAAGTTGCCGAGGAAAACCCCATTGAGGTCGAAGCCCGCCGGCGCGGTCTGGCTTACGTCCATCTTGACGGCGACATCGGCATCGTGGGCAACGGCGCGGGGCTGGTGATGACGACGCTCGACGTCGTGCAGCGGGCGGGCGGCAGACCCGCGAACTTCCTCGACGTGGGCGGCGGCGCGAACGCGGAGGTCGTGCGCAACGCCCTCGAGGTCGTGCTGATGAACCCCCACGTGAAAGCCGTCCTCTTCAACATCTTCGGCGGCATCACGCGGTGCGATGAGGTGGCGAAGGGCATTGTTGAAGCGACCGCGACGGTGGACATCAACGTTCCCATCGTCATCCGTCTTGTCGGCACGCGGGAGGAGGAAGGGCGGCAGGTGCTGGCGCAGGCGTCGGGCAAAGTGCAACTTATCCCGGCGGCGACGATGCAAGAGGCAGCGGAAAAAGTCGTCGCGCTGGTCAACTGAGACAGAGATGCAAGGATGCGACGGCAATGCCCTGTATCCTTGCATCCCCACATCCCATCATGCCTGACCATACGCCACACGACTTGCTGACCATCCACTTCGACGGCGCAGCGCAGGGAAATCCAGGACCGGCGGGCATCGGTGTCGTGATTCTCGATGCTGACGGAACGTCCCTCGCAGAGATCGGCGAATACATCGGCGAGGCGACGAACAACGTGGCGGAGTATCGCGCCTTGATCCGGGCGTTGGAGGAAGCCCAAGCGCTCGGCGGGCGGCGGCTCACCATCTATGCCGATAGCGAACTGATAGTGCGGCAGTTAGCGGGGCAATATGAAGTCAAAAGCCCCCGTTTGCAGCCGCTTTTCGCCCGCGTGGACGAGTTGCTGCGGCAGTTCGAGCAGGTTCACGTCACACACATCCGCCGCGCTGCAAATAACCTTGCTGACAAGTTAGCGACCAACGCCATTAAGGCGGCGCAAAAGTCGCAGGCGTTACTTTAGATAATGCGTGAGGCGTGTGGCGTGAACTCACGCCTCACGCCTCACGCATCGCTCAGAGGTGTTGCACGATGCCGATTGACGTTGATGAACTGATTGACATTGACGAGACCACCGACATCGGCGACAGTGACGTCGGTCGCCTGTGGCGGGTCATTCTTTACAACGACAACTGGCATACGTTCGATGAGGTTATTGCGCAAGTGCAGAAGGCGACAGGGTGCAGCCTGGAGCGGGCAGTGGCGATCACCTACGAAGCACACACGAAGGGGCGCGCCGTCGCTTACGAGGGCAGCAAGGAAAAGTGCAAGCGCGTGGTCGCCGTGCTGCGCGAGATTCGCTTGCAAGCGGAGATAGACGAAGCCCCATAGGGGTTCATGAACCCCACGGACTTTTTAGATGTGGCGGAGGGAGAGGGATTCGAACCCCCGGTGCCACAAGGGCACAACGGTTTTCAAGACCGCCGCTTTCAACCGCTCAGCCATCCCTCCGCATCGTGTGTGCTGCGTCTTGCGTCAGGACGCTGCATCCGCTCAGAAGTATATCCCTACGGTGATGGGACGTCAAGTCGCCGCGCCCAGGCTGTCACCAGATTGCGGTAGGGAATTCAGCGGGCCACGTGGTAGTCGCAGCGAAGGTGGTTCCGTCAAAAGTTTAGTTACGCAGTTGTTTGCCCCCTCTTGCTCCTCCCACGCGGGGAGGGAAATCGCGGGAGCGGCTCTGCGGGGCTTTTTGCCCTGACAGGCACTCTCCTCGGGGAGGGGTTGGGAGCAAGAAGTGACGGCAACCGCGTAGCGCCTATCCGTTTAATCTGTGAGCGACATGCATGGATCGCCCTTCGCCTCTTTCCGCGAAACCGTCAAACTTCCACGACCTGCCCATGCTCCGGGAAGAACGTATGAGGGAAAATCTTCTGCGCGGCGGCGAGGGCTTCGGCTTGCTGCGGTTCGGCGCAGTGGATGAGCGCGAGGCGTTCGACGCCCGCCATCCGTGCGATTTCAGCGGCGTCGAGTGCGCTGGAATGAAGCGCTCTGTTTTCTTCGGGCGGCACGCGCTTCGCGCCGTAAGACGCCTCGTGAATCAATAGCGGCAGCCCGCGCGCGAGGTCGGCAATCGGCGGATGGAACGCGGTGTCACCTGTAAACACGAACGCTGCGCCCGTAGCGCGGTCGGTGAACTTGTAAGCCATGCCCTCGACGGGATGCAGCGACTTCACTGTGTCCAGCGTGAACGCTTCACACTCAAACGACTCACCGGGAATGAGTGGAAAGATTTCAGGGGGATGACTCAGCTCCGGGAAACGCTCTACCTGCAGCAAGTTCGTCGCCAGTGCCACCACCTTGCGCACGTCCGACGCCGGACCGATGATCTTCAGCGGGGGAAGGATAGGGCGGTCGCGCCGACGCATGACCCGATAGAAGAGCAACTGCGGCAGCCCGAGATAATGGTCGTGGTGGCAGTGGGTGAAGATGAGATACTCCACGTCCAGCGGACTGATGCCGTATTGCAGCATGTTAATCGCCGCGTTCCAGCCGGTGTCCACGAGGAACTTGCGGTTGATGATGAAACAGGCAGTGTCATGCTGCGCGGCAGGGGTGACGGATGAGGTGCCGAGAAAGGTGATCGTCGTAGGCAAAGGAAGGCCTCCTTTTCACTCACTCCCCAAACCTTTGCGTTTTGCTTTCCCCTTCGAAAGCGCCCGTCATAGTGAGCGGAGCGAAGCCATCTCTTCCGCGGGGGATTGCTTCGTCGTTCCACTCCTCGCAATGACCCGGGGGACTGTCATGGCGAGTGCAGCGACGCCATCCCCCGCGGAGGGGACGGCTTCGCTGCGCTCGCCATGACACCCTCACGGGCAATGGTGTCGACTCCCGACAGCATGGCAGCGCTACGGCTTACACCTTCGCTGCTGCCACTGGCGGCGTCCAGTTGCCGTAGACGTTGACCTCCTGCCCCTCGATTTTCGGGCGTCTGCCCTTGACGATGAGTCCGGGGCGCCCCATAGCCTGTCCGCCTTCCTGACGGTTGCGGGGGTCGCGGAAGCCCACGCGCACCAGACGACGCCACCGTCCGCTGTTGTTGACCGATGAGCCGTGAACCGTCCACAGGTGGAACAGCACCACGTCGCCCGCTTGGGCGGGAACGGACACCGCGTCCTGTAAGCGGAACTTATCCGTCGGCAAATGAGGGGCGGTATCGGGTCCAGTGATGTGCTGGAGTTTGCCCAATTTGTAGCTGCCTGCGAGGAACTTAATACAGCCGCTTTCCTCGTCGGCGTTGTCGAGGTGAATGAGGGCGTCAATGTATCGCCCGTCCTCGTGCGGATAGAACGGCAGGTCTTGGTGCATGGGGAACGGCGCGCCCGCGTCGGGGGCTTTGGCGTGCAGGGTGCAATGGTGCACCTCCACGCAGTCGGTGTCCAGCAGCGTTGCCACGGCGTCGGCTAACGTCGGGTTGGTGATGGCACGCGTCCATGCCGCCGAGTAGTGCTGCAACTCATGGATGGCGACCAGTGTTGCCTTTTTGTCTTCTTCCTCCTTGAGATATTCCTTGCGCCACGGACCTTTCCACGCGGCGTCCCAGTTGGCGAAGGTGTGCATGATGTAGTTGAGGTCTTCGCTCATCTCCTGCAACTCCTCAGGCGGATAGACCTGCTCCAGCCGCAGAAAACCGTTCTCGCTGAAGAAATCAATCTGTGCTTGGGTCAGCATGGCTGACAACCCTCCCCTAAGTTTTCGTTCGGTTGGTTTAGACATCGCCTCGCTCCATCTTATTCGTCTAACGCGGCAGCTTTCCTGCTGGCGAGTTTTTTGTTCCCCACAGAGGACGCCGAGGACGCAGAGAGAAAATTACCCTGCAAATCCTGGGCATCCTGTCAAAGAAAGCGGTGTCCTTATGCGCGTTGCCATTGGCGGCATCATGCACGAGTCGAACACGTTCAGCACGCAGCCGACCGACCGCGCGGCATTCGAGGTGCAGCGCGGCGAGGAGATTGGGCGCGTCTGGCGCGAGGCGCACCACGAGGTGGCGGGGTTCATCCTCGGCGCGGAGGAGTTCGGCTTCGACCCTTACCCCACGCTGTTCGCGGGCGCGACGCCGGGTGGGACGGTGACGGACGCGGCGTTTGAGGCGTTGGTGGGCGAACTCATCGAGCGACTGCTGGACGCGCCTGATATGGACGGGTTGCTGCTCGCGTTGCATGGGGCGATGGTGGTCGAAAGTTTCCCCGACGGCGACGGCGAGGTGCTGCGGCGGTTGCGCCAAGTTTTCGGGAGCGAGTTGCCGATTGTGGTCACGCACGACTTCCATGCCAACATCTCCGAGCAACTCGTCAAGGACGCCACCGCCCTCGTCGTTTACAAAACCAACCCGCACATTGACCAGCGCGAGCGCGGACTGCAAGCGGCGGAACTTCTCGTGCGCACGATTCGCGGCGAGATTAAGCCGACGCAGGCTTTGGTCAAGCCGCCGATGCTGTTCAACATCCTCCACCAGAACACCAGCAAAGAGCCGCTCAAGTCCATCCTGGACGCCGCCCGCGAGATGGAGGGCTGGCGCAAGGTGCTGGTGGCGAACGTCGCCGCCGGTTATCAGTATGCAGACGTTTATGAGATGGGACCGTCCGCCGTCGTCGTGACCGAT
>JANWYM010000361.1 GCA_025055355.1 Abditibacteriales bacterium | reverse complement strand
TGCCCGTCGAAGAAAGGTGCAACGGCGCCAGTGGGTGATCGGTCTGACCTCTCTCCTCCTCATCGTTGGGGCAATCATTCTGATCAACCTGCGCCTGGGAAGTGACGTCGCCTTCGCGGACGTGATGGAACGGTTGAGCCAACAGACAGCATTTCGCACATCAGGTGTTCTGCTCAAAGGCTCTCCCCGCGGCACGATACAACATCATCAGTTTGAACAGATAGCAGAACGAGAGGAGGCAGTGACGCCCCGGGGGGAGGTATGTTACAAAGTCCGGTGGCGCCAAGGGGAGTCTTCCCCGTCAGACCCTTCGGCATTTCAGAGCCGGGTGGTGTTTCCCGCTAACCTTGATTTCCCCAACGTCCTGTTTGTCGAGACGCAACGAGACGATCGCGGCGACATCGTTAAGTCGCGGCTCTTTCCTCCTCTCGCCTTGGAAAACAAGTCGCGCTACCAGTTCATGTTCACAGGACTGCTCCTCATGTCACGCAGCGCGGCCGACCAAGCAATTCACCACCCGGCGGTGGGACTCGAAGAAAGTCAGGAGATGATCGCTGGCAAGCCGAGCAAAGTGTTCTCCCTGACCGTGCGCGATACGCAGGGCAACGCGGTGTGCTGGAAGTTGCACGTCTCGTATCAGACACGTCTGCCTTACCGCGTGGAAGTGACTTATCGCACGAAGGCGGACGTCGTCCGACAGGCGGACTATGTGGTGGAGTATCCTTCCAGGCAGCGCTAAAACCGCCCCGTGCTTAGTTTCTCCTGTCTCTGCGCGACGGAGGTAGGAGGCATCCCATCTATGGAAAGGAGGTAACACGAACATGCAGGAGCCCAACAGACCCCCGCCGCGCCGTCCCCGATACTGGACCGTAGGCTTGAGCCTCGTGATGGTGCTGCAAGTGGCGACCATCGGCGCCCTGTGGGGACAAGACCCCTGGCTGGTCAACACATGGCTGCCGCGCTATCAGGCGTGGCAACAAGCCCGAGAGGAGATGCGCCGGGCGCGCCACCGCCTGCCGTTGGGACAACCCCTACCCCCCCTGCAAGCGCGGGCAGTCGCCGGCGAACGCGCCCAGTTATGGCAAGGACGGGAGACGGTATTGCTGTTCATCGGTCAGTGTCACGGTTGACGTCCGGTGGACTGGGAAGCCTGGTCGAGGCTTCAGCAGGCGATGCCACGTTTGCCCATTGTGGTGGTGACCACCGATCCTCCCCCTGTTGTGACGACGTTCAGCCAACAACTGGCAAAGCGCTACCCCCATCTGAAACTTGCGTTCCTGACCGATGAGGACGGACAGGCGACGGCAACCTACTGCGGCGGGACGACACCGTGCGCTTTCCTTGCGTCCGGGGAAGGACGGCTGCTTTTACAGCAAGACTATTATGAGAGCGACGCCGATGTCACGGCGCGCATCCTCAAGACCTTAGGAGGTGACCTTCGTGCGCATACGATTCTGGCAAAAAAGCGTTAAAGGCTTCACGCTCGTCGAGATGTTACTGGCTATGGCGGTTCTCTTTCTGATGGGGGCGACGCTGTTTGTCGTGTTGGCTCCCGTGCGCGAGAAAGCCCGACAAGCAACCTGCATCTCGAACTTGCATCAATTGGGGCAAGCCCTCATGCTCTACGTCAACGACCATCCGGGCGGAGGATGTGAGAGTTCCTACGGGTTGCCTCCGGATCCCGAGTACCTGTACCCCCGTTACGTCCGCGACCGGTCCGTCTTCCGTTGCCCCAACGGGGGGGGCTATGGGTATCACGTCTGGAAAGGACAGGACCCTTACTATATCTCCCCCTTACGTCGCTGGTCGTTGGCGCCCGACTGGTGCACCCTTTACAATAAATTGGGCGACGATTTTCCGATCATGTGGGACATGAACCACACCACCCTGAGCGATTTGAAAAGTGGCTTCCGCTATTGGCTGGTGCTGTTCCGCGGCGGTCAGGTGGAGCGCATCATCACGGACCGTCGGGTGGCGTCAACGGACCTGCGCCCGCACCACTTTACGCTGTCTGCGGCTGGGATACCAACGACCGCAGGAGATTTTCAGGGACATCGGTAGTTTGCGAGAGCAAGCAGTCAGGAGGGGAACGAAAAGTTCCGATGAAAGGAGGAAATTGATGTTCATGCAGAGGACGTTACCCGTGGCTCTTTTGCTTGGCTCCTTTACGTTGGGCGTGTGGGTTGCCGCTTGGGCGGAGTGTGTGCCGAGCTACAACAATTGTGGCTACGAGCCGCCCGTTGAAAAGATGCGGCGATCAATCAATCTCTGCACGCAGGACTCGGGTCCTCCCAACTGCGTCTGCTGCGAATACTACGTGCGCTACTATGACTTGAACGGCGACCGGAGGACCGACTGCGTCATCGTGCAAACCATCACGCACGAGGGCGACTGGGAGTGCGATGCGGAGAGAATCTCATGTTCGCTCAAAACCTGCAATCCGACGCCCTCTCCCAGCCCGCCGCCCAATCCGTCTCCCGAGTAAAGGAGGACTGCAAAATGATCCGCCGAGAACGTGTTGTGTTGCAGAAAGGGACTCTGTGGTGGAAGCGTGCCGGCATCACGGCGTTGGCGGTGTGCCTCTTCGCACTCGGTCGTTACCTGTGGACGTGGTGGGGGCCGACCCCTTACGCCGTCGCCTGGAAATTTGCGCGGGCGTGGGAGCGCGGGGACGTGAACCGACTTTACGCCCTGCTGGATAACGTGCCGCCCGAGGTCATCGGTGCCGAGAGCCGTCGCCGCCCCCCGCAAGAGGGGTTTGAGCGGCTGATGCGCGAGCATATCTTCCCCATCGCCCCGCCAGGCACACGCTGGCGCTTTGTGGTGTCCGACCGTCATTACATGGTCTTTCGCTTCACGACGGCGCAGGGGCATTGGATGGCTGTGCCCATTCGTCGCTCGCTGGATGGCAGATGGCGTGTGAGCGGTATGGACGCTCTGCGGACGTTATACACCGACGCGTTGTCGCGCAGCGACCCTCGGGCTGCCAAGTCCGTCGAGGAGCGGTTCCGCCGCCTCTGGACGGCTGCCTGGACGCACGTAGCGGAGGCGAAGCAGTCTTAGGGCGCCTACCAAAACTGCCTGTAGGATGCGGACGGCACGCAGCGCAGGCATCCTGCCTGCACCACGGTGTGGACAGGGTAGCCCCCAGGCAGGGACGCGAAGGAGGGAGAGTCTTCCCCTTTGTCCGCGCGGTTGCTCGCGCTGGACATTCTATATAGGAGAAAATGGAGCCAAACTCACGGGACGAGGGCGTTTCCCATCACCGGCGACACCTTGCGATGGGGGAACGATATCAGGGAGTGATGGAGAGCCAACCATTTTCCTGCCTCAGGGATGAGGCGTTGCCTCGGGCTGGTTGCTGACGCTGCCATGGAGGGCAGGCAACCAGCCTGGAGGCTAAAAGGAGGATCTATACCGTTGCTGATCCCTCTTTTCTACTCCCCCAGCTCCGGCGTCTGCAAGGCACAAGTAGCACGCTGATACCAGCGAGTAGCGTTCGGCGTCTATGAGGGGTCTCGAAATCTGTTGATGCTCTTTGCCGATTTATTTCGTGGCATGATGGGCGGCATTGCGACGCGATGCAAAAGTTTAGGGGCGTAGAAATCTGTCGTGGTCATCAACAACGACGCTCCTTATCTACACCAAACTTTTAGGGGCCGACGGCGTCAATCTGAAGCAAATAGATAAAAGCCTAAGCAGATTCAACGGCACGTAGGGGGGTCGAGTCCCGATGTATTAGGACTTGCGTTTTGTCGTTATAGATACCGCACCTCCCTCGATGGCATTTGGGGATGTAGCCAACCTATAGACTCATTCAAAAAGACGATGTAACTACCCAACGGGTCAGATGCCGGTAAGTCCCTAAGGCAAGGAGAGCGGGTTGTTATGGAAGTGATCAAGCATCTGCCTGAAATTTTGGTCGTTGAGGATGACCCGAGAAACATCCAGATCCTCACGTCGCTGTTAGAGCGGGAAGGCTATCATATCTACGTAGCGACGGACGGGGAGCAGGCGCTGGACTACCTCGACACCACGCTGCCTGATTTAATCCTGCTCGACTTAGGGCTGCCGAAGATAGACGGGTTTGCAATCTGCGAGCGCCTTAAAGCGAACGCTGTGACGCGGCTCATTCCCATCGTGGTGCTGACGGGGCAATCCGACTTTGGCTCTAAATTACGGTGTATTGAGTTGGGCGCGGACGATTTTATCTCGAAACCCTTCAACGCAGCGGAGGTGTTAGCCCGCTGCAAATCGCTGCTGCGCCTCAAGAACGCGTTGGACGCGCTGGACAACGCCGAGCGGGTCATCTTCGCCTTCGCCCGCGCCGTCGAAGCCAAAGACCCTTACACCGAGGGACACACGGAGCGCGTCATGGCTTACGCGCTGGCGCTGGCGGAAAAAATAGGACTGGACGAGGCAGAACGTGCCGCGCTCAGGCGCAGCGCGGTTCTACACGACGTGGGCAAAATCGGTGTGCCTGACGACATCCTAACAAAACCGGGTCCTTTGACTCCCGAAGAATTTGAAAAGATTCGTCAGCATCCCATTCAGGGTGTGACGATTCTGGAGCCGCTGCAATCGGTGCGCGATGCCCTGCCCGCCATTCGTTGGCACCACGAGCGCATGGATGGCAGCGGTTACCCCGACGGTCTGATCGGCGACCAGATTCCGGTGATGGTGCGCATCATGACTATCGCCGATGTCTACGACGCCTTGACCACCCTGCGCCCTTATCATGAGGCGCTCTCGCCAGAGGAGGGCATGCGCGTCCTGCGCGAGGGCGCGGTGCGGGGATGGTGGGACAAGGAATTAGTGTCAACATTTGTGTCCATCGTGGCTGGAAAGACGCTAGATAATCCCATAATGACATACCCGACAACATGGAGGT
>JANWYM010000360.1 GCA_025055355.1 Abditibacteriales bacterium | reverse complement strand
GAGCATCTGCACGCCGTCGGCTATGACGCCATCGAAATCGTCTGTGGACCGAAGAACGCGCATATCATCACCGCCGAACCGCTGCCGCCGCAAATTGAAGCCACGCGCGAACTGCTCCAGAAGTTCCCGCTCCAAGTCGCTGCCATCAATCCCTACTCCGCACCAGCCTTGGCGAATCGCGCCAAAGAAGACCCCGCATCAGCCGAAGCGTTCTGGGGGCAACTGCTGGAGATTGCCGTCGCGCTGGAGGCGCCCACCGTGAACTTCCTCCCCGGCTGGCTGCCCGACGGCGATGCGGCGACGTGGAAGGTGTTGGTGGACATCCTGAAAAAACTGACGCGCCGCGCCGAGGCGTTAGGGGTCAACCTCGCTATTCACAATCACGAAGGGCACGTCATTGACGCGCCCGACAAATGCCTTGTCCTCATCGAGCACGTCGGCTCGCCGCGCCTGAAAGTGCTGTGCGACATCACGAACTTTCACATCTTGGGCAGCAACGTGCGCTGGGCGGTGCAGCGGCTCGCGCCGCATATCGTCCACTGCCACGAAAAAGGCGTGCGGGGCAAATATCCCTTTGCCCAGTTCCTCGTCCCCGGCGAAGATGGCGATGAACTCGACTTCGACGCCTTCGCCGCCGCCCTCGGTGAAATTGGCTACGACCGTTTCATCTCCGTCGAGACCTTCAGCCACATGCGCGAGGACAAAGCGCGCATTGCCTACGAGATGATGAGTCAACGGCTGAAGGCGCTGGGGTTGAGGGCTGGGAGTTGACATGCCGACCGCCGCGTGGTTAAATCTAAAGCGAAGGCAGGTGACAGCCATGGCGGTCAACGAAATTAAACTCAAAGAAGTCGCTCAGACACCGCTGGCGCAAATTCTCCAGCAGTATGTCCGCGAGGGGGACCTGTATCGCAAATTAGACGATGACAGGGTAGAATGCTACTCCTGCGGACATCGCTGCGTCATCCGTCCCGGTATGCCTGGCATTTGCCGCGTGCGGTTCAACGAGGGCGGGAAGTTGTTCGTCCCTTGGGGCTACGCCGGCGCGCTCCAATGCGACCCCATCGAGAAGAAGCCGTTCTTCCACGCTTACCCCGGCGCGAAGGCGATGAGTTTCGGAATGTTGGGTTGTGATTTTACCTGCGATTACTGTCAGAACTGGCTCACGTCGCAAGCCCTCCGCGACCCGGTGTCCACGCAAATGGCGGACCTGACGCCCTTCACACCAGACGAGTTCGTCGCCATGGCGAGACGTTACGGCGCGCGCGTGGTGACCAGCACTTACAACGAGCCGCTCATCACCAGCGAGTGGGCGGTGGACATCTTCAAGGTCGCCAAGCGCGAGGGGTTCGTGACCTCTTATGTCTCCAACGGCAACGGCACGCCTGAAGTGCTGGACTACTTGCGCCCGTGGTGCGACCTTTACAAAATTGACCTGAAGAGTTTCCGCGATAGGAACTACCGTCAGTTGGGGGGGAAGTTGGAGACAGTGCTGGAAACCATCAAGGGCGTTTACGCGCGCGGGATGTGGCTGGAGATTGTGACGCTGGTCGTGCCGGGCTTCAATGATACGGAGGAGGAACTGCGCGACGTAGCGCGGTTCATTGTCTCCGTCTCGCCCGATATTCCGTGGCATGTCACGGCGTTCCACAAGGACTACAAGATGACTGACCCGGACAACACCACAGCAGCGCAACTCATCCGCGCGGCGGACATCGGCAGAGAGGAAGGGCTGCGCTATGTCTATGCGGGCAACCTTCCCGGTCAGGTCGGCACCTACGAGAACACCTACTGCTATCACTGTGGGGAGTTGCTCATCGAACGCTATGGCTACCGCATCCTGCGCAACGTCCTGCACGGCGGGCACTGCCCGCGGTGCGAGACGAGGATTGCGGGGAGATGGGATTGAATGGCGTCTTCTGCAGTTAGAGCGCCCTTGCAAATCAAGATTTGCGGCATTACGAACGTGGCGGACGCGCAGGTGGTCGCGGAAGCAGGCGCGGACATGATGGGGATTGTGGTGGAAGTTCCCGGACGCGCGCGGTCGCGCCCGTTGGAGCAGGCGCAGGACATCGCGGCAGCGGCACGGATTCCGCTGGTGGTGCTCACGGTGAACCTGCCCTTGCCGCGTTTGTTGACGGTAGCGGAAACACTACGTCCCTTCGCGCTGCAACTGCACGGGCAAGAGTCGCCTGAGTTTGTGTGTTCCCTTCGCCAATCTGTGGGGTGCCAAATCTGGAAGGTGATCCCTCTCCCCCTCCGGGCAACCGCCTTGTCTGATGAATGGAAAGATTACATTGCTGCTGGTGCCGATGTGCTGTTGATAGACGCTGCCGTAAAGACGGGAGCAGGAACAATATCAGGCGGCTTGGGTGTGACCGCTGATTGGACGCGGGCGCGGGAACTGGTGCGCGTCAGTCCTGTTCCTGTCTTTTTAGCTGGGGGGCTGACGCCGCAAAACGTCGCCGACGCCGTGCGCGCCGTGAAACCGTCGGGTGTGGACGTTTCCTCCGGCGTCGAGCACAGCGCCGGCGTTAAAGACGCTCAGAAAGTGCGGGACTTCATTACTGCTGCGCGTGGGGCTGTGGGGTAGAACGTGGTCACCTCTCTTGGATGCCGACCCCACCCATGCCGGATGTCATCCCTCCCCTGCCGGGCATTCCCATGCCGCCGCTCATCGCGCTGCCGCTCCCCATCATGCCGGGCATTGCCCCCGCCCCGACTTGACCGTCGCCTTGTCCCATGGGCATCCCCAGCCCCGGCTGAGGCCAGCCGTGGTTTTGCAGGTTTTTAATCGCCACGCCCGCCGCGATAAGGTAGGCTAAAGCTTGCGGATGCGTGGGGTCTTTCTGCAGAGCTTGCTCGAAGGTACTGGCTGCGTAGACATACTCGCCTTGATAAAAGAGGCGTTTGCCACGCGTGACCAATTGCGCGACCTCGCGCCGTCGGGTCTCGGCTTTGATGGCTTTAGCGCGGGCGATCTTGGCCTTGATGGACGGGTTCTCCGGGTCATCTACCAGGGCGATTTCATACTCGTTAATCGCGCCGTCAAAGTCGCCCTCCGCCAGCAGGCGGTCGCCCTCTTGGATGCTCCGCGCGGCATCGGCTTTGCGCTGCTCTGAGATTTGCTTTTCATCAGGAGCCGGCTGAGTGGGCTGTGCGCCCATGCCGGGAGCGCCGCTCATACCGGGGGCACCGCCCATGTCAGGCGCGCCCATCATCCCCATCATCGGCGGACCTCCCATGCTGGCGTCGCCGGGCATCGCGCCCCCCGTCCCGCTGGTCATGCCGCCGTCTCCCACCAGCCCGGTCCCTGAACCGCTGGTCGAAGAGGTGTCCGTCTGCCCCCCACAACCGACGAGAGCAACTATGAACAATGATAGACCTACGAACCACTCCTGCCACCGACGCATCATAATCGCCTCCTCCACGTAAAACCACGTATTGGGTGCTTTTATTCTACCCGAATTTCTCCGAGCCGTCAAACGTTTTCGACGCACGGTCGCGTTGGATTGTTCCCAGCCTTCCGCCCCTGTATGAAGAATTTCATTCTTTCCCCTAACTAAGGTATAAGCCAACTGAACCCAAAGTCAGCGCAGGTGAACTCCCTGTCTGCTCTGGTTCAATCCTTGAGGGAAAGAGGTCAGGCACGATGCTGGTCGACGCAAGTATCTTATCGCGCGGTCCACTTTTAGGGCAAATCCTGTTATCGCTGGGGAAAATCACCAACGAACAGTTGGCGCAAGCGTTAGCCGTGCAGCGGCAGAATCGGCGCTATCTGGGTGAGATTCTGGTCGAACTCGGCTTCATCACCGGCGAGGACATTGAAAAGGCGCTGGGGATTCAACGTCACTACGAGACGCTGCGCACCGAGGCGATGTCTACGAGGTCTCTACTATCCTCCGGTAGTAAGTCGGGCGACGGTCTCTAAACCGCTCCATCTCGTATTCGCCGGGGACAAACACGATGCGTTTATCGCGCGCACCGGTGATGTCCAGTTCGGCGCAAAGCACCTCCTCGCGGTCGGGGCTGCCTGCGCTCACCACATCCCCCTGAAAGTCCACTATGATGCTGTGTCCTAAAAAGGCAGTGTTCCGCTCCGTGCCGATGCGATTGCACGCCACGTAGTTCACTCGGTTCTCAAACGCCCGCGTCGGTATGACGTAGCGCGGCACCCGAAACGCCTTATCCGGCCAGTTGGTCGGCAGCACAATCACATCCGCGCCGTCCAACGCCATCACGCGACTGCTTTCGGGAAACGCCGCATCGTAACAGATATTGACGCCGATTCTACCGATGGGCGTCTCATACACGCGAAACGGACGGTTCCCCGGCGTCACGAAGCGGTCCACACCTAAACAGGGCAAGTGAATCTTGCGGTAGCATCCCATCACGCCCTCTGGACCTATCAGCACCGCCGCATTGAACACCGCCTCGCCAGCGTGCTCTAACATCCCCACGACCGCCCACACCGACAACCTGCGACATTCTGCGGCAATGCGCTCCGTGCTGGGGCCAGGCACAGTTTCCGTCAACGGCAACGCCTCAGATAAACTGGCGAAACAGTAGCCCGTCAACGCGCACTCCGGGAACACAATCAGTTGCGCGCCTGCCTGCGCCGCAGCGCGCAGAAACTCCACGATGCGCGCAAGGTTGTGTCCCTTCTCAAAAATGGCGATGTCCATCTGAACAGCAGCGACCTTGACGGTTTGTGGCATGACTCTCCTCCAATAAGGGGAAGTAAGGGGAAGTAAGGGGAAGTAGGGGGAAGTAAGGGGAAGAAATAAGGGGAGAAAAAACCAAATCGTTTTCTCTTACTTCCCCCGGCGTGCCCGGGCGGGCGCGGGCGTGCGCCGGCGTGGCCGGGGGGGGGCGGGAGTGCGCCAGGGGGCCCCGGAGAGG
>JANWYM010000035.1:11528-15546 GCA_025055355.1 Abditibacteriales bacterium | reverse complement strand
GGGAGACCGCTGCCCGCTCGCGGATGGCGCGGAGCATCTGACGCAACTCGGTGCGGTTGCCCGCGTAGTCGAGGGCGGTCTCCTCGGTGATGATGCCCTGCGCGTAGTAACGGGCGAGCGACTCGTTCATCGTTTGCATGTTCCACTGCAACCCGCCCTCTTTGATGGCGTTGTAGATGTTGCCCGACCGACCCTCCTCGATATACTGCGCCACCGTCGGCGTCACGAAGAGAATCTCCACCGCCGGCACGCGCCCCTTGCCGTCGGCGCGCGGCACGAGTTTCTGGGAGATGATGCCTAACAGCGAGCGCGACAGACGCAAGCAAATCTGCGGTTTGTCATGGGGCGGGAACATGTTGATAATCCGCTCCATCGTCTCTGAGGCGCTGGCGGTGTGGACGGTGGAGAACACGAGGTGCCCCGTTTCCGCCGCCTGCAAGCAGACGCTCATGGTTTCTTGGTCGCGCATCTCGCCGATGAGAATAACATCGGGCGCCTCGCGCAACACAGCGCGCATGGCGTTCCCAAAACTCTCGGTGTCGGTATGCACCTCGCGCTGACTGATGTAAGCCATTTTATCTTGATAGGTGTATTCGATGGGGTCTTCGATGGTGACGATATGACAACGCCGACGTGAGTTGATGAGGTCGAGCAGGGCGGCTAAGGTCGTGGACTTACCCGAGCCCGTCGCCCCCGTCACCAGCACGAACCCTTCACGGTAGCGGGTGAACATCTCCACCGCCTCGGGCAGCCCCAACTCCTGAATCGTGCGGATGCGCAAGGGGATCGTGCGCATCACAATCCCGATGGTGCCCCGCTGCTGATAGAGGTTGACGCGGAAGCGCGACACGCCGGGAAACTCGAAGCCCAAGTCCATCTCCCGCGTCTGCTCGAACTTAGCCATCTGCTCCTCGCTCATCAGCATATCGGCAGCGTCCTTCACATCCTCCGGCGTCAGCGGCGGCGCGTCTAATTTAATCACCTGACTGTGCAGACGGATGCACGGCGGGGAATACGCTTTCAGGAAGATGTCCGAGGCTCCTTGCTCGACAGCAAAACGCATTAACTTTTCTAAGTCAATAGGCATCTCTGTATCCTCTGGGTGCTCGCGTGTTCGTGTGTTCGGGTGTGCGTGTAGCGGGGCTGGAGGAAACGAAGCCACGCGAACACGCGAACACGCTTAGCGTGTCGTTTTATTCTTCGACGGCGCGCCGGATTTCATGCTTCACGCGGCATTTTTTCCGGGCGGTTTGCGGCACATATACCAAATCGCGCCACCGGCGCTTCCCGCCATGACCATCAAAAGGAACACCCCAGCCCACCACTTCCAGCCGTCGCGCGCGGGCGCGGGGGGCGTTGCCGCTCCTGTCGGCGGTGGGACGGCAGCCGTCGGCAGCGTGATAGATTCAAATTTGCTGTTGAGTATTTCGACGTCGAACGTGTAGGTATCCGCGCGATGCGAGAAGGTCAGCCGGACCTGCCGGTTTTCGCTCACGGGCGGCTGGTGGGGCATGAAGTTCGAGGACGGGCTATTGACGACGAACATGAGGCGCATCTGGCGGAATCGCTTGAAGGTCTCAATGAAAGGAGCGACGGGAAGAGTAGAGGACGCAGGGTTCACAACGCCGGTCGTCTCCAGCCGCCCTCCCGTGCCGTCGCGCTGCGTCACGGACAGTTTCTTGACCGTCCAACCGCCCCGCTGCGCCAAAACGCGCAAATCCCGCTGAACTGTGGCGTTGTCCGCGCGGACGCGATACGCGACGCTGATGATGTCGGAAGCCGCAGGGGCGGAAAAGACGATAACCACGACGTCAGGGCGGGGCGCCGCGTGCACGAGTACAGCCATCAGGAGGACAAGCCACACCCACAGGAAACAGCCGCCCATCCCTGTCAACGGCTTTCGGTCGCGGATGAAGCGGATGACTTGGTAGCGGACGTGACCTAATCCGTTGCATCCACTCCTGAAATCCGTTGACAGCACCCGCAACCCGTTGCTCGCAAGAGGAGAGCATCGCACGGCTCATTCCTTCTTCTTGTCGGGGGACGGAGGAGAAGACGTTTGGGAAGGTCTCGAGGGCGCGCGAGGTATTCTCGCCGAGCGTCGTCGGCTTCTAATGCTCACCAGAGCCCCCCCGACGATGCCCACGATCGCCAACGCGCTCCACCCCACACTCTGGGCGCTCCATCCGCCATCCGTCGGTGTCCCCTCGCGCTTAAACAGGAACGCCATTCCCACTGCCGCCCACCCAATCGCGCTGAGAACCAGCCCTGCATCGCGCCCCGATGCATGCGCCGACAGGTAAACGTAAACATACCACCCTGCCGTTATAAAACACGGAACGGACATCAAAGGAAATGCCCATTCCGTGCCTCCCCCGGCGGCGGCTTGTATCATCAACCCGCATCCCACCGCCAGCGAATACAACACAATCGCTGCCGCGACTACCCACACGAGCCACTGTTCTTGACGGGGTTGATTTGAATTCACGGGCAGCAGACTCTCCTGGGTCGGTCAACGCGGAGGACGTTTTCCGCCATTCCTGCATCGCGCACCCAATCACCTTGACGTCTGTGGTGGAGCTGAGGGGATTCGAACCCCTGACCTTCTGAATGCCATTCAGACGCGCTCCCAACTGCGCCACAGCCCCAGCCAATTCCAACGCGAATTATAAACAAAGGCGGAGAAAAAGTCAAGAAGATTTGGAGACGCCTGAGCGCTGCCGCCCCCGACTTGCCGCCCGCGATTTTTTTGTTTGACCAATCCCTGCATTGGTGTTATAATGGCAGTGACTTAAAGGAGGTTACCTATGATGCGGAAGACAGTATGCGGAATCGTTGTTGGGGTGTTACTGGCGTATGGGGGCGTTGTTTTGGAAGCGGGACAGATGACGATGGTCAAAGGCGACCTCGCGCGCACGGGCTACGTGAACGAGGCAGTGCAACTGCCGCTCTCGTTGATGTGGCAGTATACGACGCCGCCTTACGCCAACAATCCGTCGGTGCCGTTGGTGACGTATCTGAAGGAAGCGGAGGACAACGTCGTTTTCTTTACGGTGGAGAACGAGGTGTTCGCCGTCAAAGCCAGCACGGGGGAACTGGCTTGGCAGAAACAGTATGAACTCATCAGCGGCAACGCCTCGGGCCCGTCGACGCTCGCCGGTGATCGCCTGCTAATTAACTGTTCAGATGGGAACTTGTATGCGGTGAACATCCGCACCGGCGCGCTGGAGTGGCGCAGCCTGAAGCGCAGTTCCACCCACGTTGCCCCTACGGTTTTGGACGGGAAGATTTATTCAGGCACGACGGGGTCGGGGCTGTGGATTTCGTCGCTGGCGGACGGGAGCAGCCAGCCGACAGACGTCATCCCCACCAACGGGCAGGTCTACTCCTCGCCCGCCTACGCCGAGCCTTACTTGTTCTTTACCGACAGCGCGGGTTACATTTACCGCTACGACCGCACGCGCCCGCCGAGCGCGACCAACCCCGTGAAAACCCCCGGCGGCAGCACGTCGCTCTACTCGACGCCGGTGGTATGGAACAACCTCGTGTTGCTGGGCAACGGCACAGGCAAGGCGGTGCTGGCGCTTTCCATTGATCGGATGGAGGTCCGCTGGTCGGTGCCCCTGACGGGTAGCGTCTACGCTTCGCCCAGCGTCACGCCAGAGGGACGGGTCTACGTCAGCACGACCGACGGGAAGGTTTACTGCTTGGACGCGAGCCAACGCGGGCGGATTGTGTGGGAGAAGCGCCTGGAGGCGACGGCGACGCCTGACGTGCGCGCGGCGGCGACGGTGACAGCCAACGGCTTAGTGTTCGTCGGGACGCTGCGCGGTATCCTCTACGCCCTCGACGCCAAAACCGGCGACATCCGCTGGAAGTATCGCCTCCCCACCGACAACGTGCGCCCGGCGGCGATCCGCACCCCGCTGACTATCGTGGACGGCAAAGCGTTTCTCATGAGCGACGATGGCTCGCTCTACTGCTTCGCCAGTGACGCCTTTGACGCCGAGCCGCCCGC
>JANWYM010000035.1:0-11518 GCA_025055355.1 Abditibacteriales bacterium | reverse complement strand
GCCGTCAAGAAAGTTCGCCTCGAGGTCAAAGCCGAAGACAAAAAAGCCTATGCCTACCCGTTCGCGGAGTTCAAACTGCCGAACGCTGCTGTGTCCGACGTCCTCGACGAGGAGGAAGAAGTCGAGCCGATGCTCATTCCAGGGCTGCCCCCCCTGCGCGCCACCATGATTCTGACCGATGTCGGCAGCGGGCTGGAGGAGTCCTCCATCGCCGCGCAGGTGAACGGAATGCCCGTGCCGACGGAATACAAAAGCGATACGGCGACCTTGACCGTGACGATTTACGACCCTAAAGGCGTCGCGTCCCAGCGCCCTTTACCGGCGGGGGAATACCGCCTCGTCGTCACTGCTAAAGACTGGCGCGGTAACACGTTGAAAGACACCCGCGTTTTTTACGTCGACCCCTCCGTGCGCCCGCCGGCGCCCCCGGCGGGTGCCATACAGGGACAGGGCTTCCCCGGCGGCGGTATCCCCGGCATGCCCGGCGGCTTGGGAGGCGGCAGGAGAGGCGGCGACTCATAGGGGTTAAGGGGTATGGTCAATGGTTAATGGTTCATTAACTATTGACCATGACGAGGAGACCGAGTGGTGGGCATACTCATCATTGCGATTGTATTGGCGATCAGCACCCTCGTCATGTTCCTGATGGACTCCTCCGTGGCGGTGACGTTCACGGTGCTGGGTAAGAAATATCAGGTGTCCGGCGGGGGGTTCTTCCTTGCCACCGCCATAGGCACAGCGTTTATCTGCTGGATCATCCACGTCCTGCACGCGCGGCAACTCAAGGAGCGCCTGTGGGAGCGACAGAACGAACTCGCCGAGGTCAAAGAGCGCCTGCGTCGCGCCGAAAACAACCTCGCCGCGCACGAAAGCAGAATCCACGAGTTCACCCTGCAGGTGCTGCAACTCGCCCGCGCCCCCCTGCCCGACCATCCCCCGCCCCAGCCCGAGATGGTCTTCGAAAAAACCAGCCCGCCCAGCGCCTTAAACCCCGCGCCTGCCGTTCCCACGCCGCCTACATCAGAAACCCAGACGGTTCCCAAAGTCCCCGAACCGCAAGATACGATTTGAGGAAATGGGGAAAGGGGGAAGATGAAGTTCCGCAGACCTCATTCCTGACATTTCCCAATTCCCGACGATGCAAAGGGACGACCCCCAACTGACGTGGTGGCTGCGGCTGAACCGCACCGGCCTGGAGGCGCGCAAGCAACTGAGCCTTCTCCGGCGGTTTGGCACGCCCGAAGCCATTTTTGCGGCGCGCGATGCGGACCTCCTGATGACGGAGCGCATCACGCCCGTCAACGTCGAACGCCTGCGCGAGTGCGCCCGATGGGATGTGCGGTCCGACCTTGCCACCATCGAGCGGCTGAACCTGACGCCGCTGTGCATTCACGACGCCGACTACCCTGATCGCCTCAGAACCATTCATGACCCCCCACCGCTGCTGTTCATCTATGGACGGTTGACCGACGCCGACCGCACCAGCATCGCCATCGTCGGCACGCGCAATGCCAGCGCCTACGGCAAACTCGTCGCCGAGAAACTGAGCAGCGACTTGGCGCGACGGGGCATCACTGTCGTCAGCGGCTTGGCGCGGGGCATTGACACCGCAGCCCATCACGGCGCATTGTCCGTGCAAGGGAGAACGATTGCCGTCTGCGGCTGCGGCGTGGACATCGCGTATCCGACCGAGAACAAAGACCTGCGCGCGAAGATTGCCCAATCGGGCGCGGTCCTGAGCGAGTTCCCGTTGTCCTCCGCGCCGGAGTTCTGGCACTTCCCCGTCCGCAACCGCGTCATCAGCGGGCTGTCGCTGGGCGTGGTTGTGGTCGAAGCCCCCGAGAACTCCGGCGCCCTCATCACCGCCGACTTCGCCGCCGAGCAGGGGCGCGAAACTTTTGCCGTGCCCGGCAACGTCAACAGCGGTAAAAGCAAAGGCTGCCACCGCCTCATCAAAGACGGCGCAAAGTTAGTCGAGGACGTCGAAGACATCGTGAGCGAGTTGGGCTTAAGGGTGCAACCCCGCGAGACGGCTATCGCGCCCCAGCCGCCCGCTGTTCCGCTCGTCCCCGTCGAAACCCGCGTCTACCAAATCCTCACCTTGCAGCCCAAGCACGTGGACGACATCACCCGCGAAGCCGCCCTGCCCATCGCCCAGACGCACGCCGTCCTGCTGCAATTAGAAATCAAGGGCTTGATTCGCCGCTACCCGGGCGGGATGTTTGCCCGGACGACGTGAGCGCAAGGTTTTTACAAGGGGATGCTGTGGTGGCTCAAAGTCGCACGCGGGGAGCATCCCGCTCGCGGCGGTCGGACCTCCAGCCCCGCCCAGACGCGTCGTGTCACGACCGTAACGGGCGTGGGGTTCTCCGAGGTCTGCGATTTCAACTCACTTGAATCAACTCCACGCCCAACTCCTTCGCTCGCTCCCTCGCCCACGGTGTGACGATGGCTTTGGGCGCGAGAATCACTTTGCGGTCGTTGAGGGCGGCGCGTTCCACGTCGGCGAGCGTCACGAGGTCTAAGGGTTGATGGTTAGGGGTTGGAGGTTGCGGGGCAGACAGATGCCCGGAGACAGCGGCGGCGAGACCGTCGGGATTGATCAGTTGGATACCGTAGGACTCCAACACTTGTAGGTAGTTTTGCATGAGCCGCGAGAGTTGCGGGACGCGGCGGGCGAGTCCGAAGAGGAACGCGCCCTCGTGCGTGGGGTCAACGTCATGAGCGCAGGCGAACACTGGCTTGCCGACAGCAAGGGCTTTCAGGACGACAGCGACGGCAATCGAATCAGCAATCCCCAAGGCGGTTTTAACGGCGAAGGGAACGGACATCATCGGCACGACGACGGCAGCGCAGCGGGACAGTTCCTCATAGGTCGCTGGCTCGTCACGAGCGGTCAGCGTGCGCGCAGGCTGAAGCCGTTGGAGGACGCTTTGGATTTCCTCATTCCCTTCTGCCGAGGGGCTGACGAGGACGATGAGGCGGTGCGTCTGCTTGAGCATCTGCAACTGGCTCTCCGCCACGCGGAGGCGTGTAGCGGTTCAAGTGAACACCGCCAGCAGCGTCGGCTTCGGGGAGTCGGCAGGGGTCTCTCCCCTCACCCGCCGCGCCAGTTCCTCGCGGACGAGCGATGCAACAAGTTTATACAGTTCTTGTTCCGTCATGGTTCTCCACCGCCCGAACGTCCACTTTGTCTACGACACCGACGATCACGCTGCGCACGGGGGAAGTCGCGCCGAAACGCTCGCGGGCGGCGCGCCCCTCTTCAACGACCAGCACGATGTCACCTACACCGGCGTCCACCGTGTCCACCGCAACGGCAGCGCGCCCCGTCGGCTGCTGCTGCAGATTGAGCGGCTGCACAAGCAGCAGTTTCGCGCCGCGCAGGGTGTCGTTTTTGATGGTGGATACCACGCTGCCGATGACTTTGGCGAGTTTCATAGCCACCTGGAGATGTCACTGAACCGTGTCCACAATCCCGATAATGGCTGCGTCAATCGGCGGTTGCACGGTGGGAAAGGCGAACGGGGCTTCCCGCGCCGTTTCGTAATAAACGATTTCCCCCCTTCCTGCGCCAACGCTGTCGGCGGCGACGAACGGCGCGGCAACGGCTTGCAACCGATGGTTCAGTGGCTCGACGAGCAGCAGTCTAATGCCGTGCAGTTTGGGGTCTTTGACCGTGCAAACCACTTTGCCGACGACGCGACCCAATTCCATAGTGATCCGTGACCAGTGACCAGGAGCCTGATCACTGGTTACTTTTTGAACACCACCTTGCCGTCATGCTCCACCGTGTCCACGATGCCGATGACGGCGGCATCCACCGGGCAGTCCTGCAAATTGCGGGCGAGGCGCGCGCTGCTGCCCGCGCAGACCAGGACGCACTCACCCACCCCCGCGCCCACCGTATCAACAGCGACGGAAAAGTCCTCCTTCAAACTGCCGTCCAACTGCATCTCACGGATGACGAGCAGTTTGTTCCCCGTCAGTTTCGGGTCCTTCTGAGTAGCGACGACGGTGCCGACGACCTTGCCTAAACGCATGAAGAAAGCACGTTAGCAGGTTAGCACGTTGGCACGTTGGCACGTTCCGTTCCAACCTGCCAACGTGCCAACGTGCTAACGCGCCAACGTGCTAACGCGCCAAGATGCTAATCCTTCGCTACTATCCACGCTCTTTGTCCGCAGCATAAATCCATGGCGTTGCCCTCATCGGTGTCAATGTGCATCTCGGCGCGGTATTCGGGGCTGACGCGGATGATGACATCTTTGAGCAGCGCGCCTTGGTCGCCCTCGACCTCGACGGTGACATGCTCGCGGTCGCGCACGCCCCACTGTTCGGCGTCACGGGGCGACATGTGGATATGGCGTTTGGCGCGGATGAGCGCATCGGGCAGATAGAGACTGCCTTGAGGACCGACGATGGTGATGGGCGCACCGACACCGTCGTGGACGCTGAGGAGAACGGGCGGCATCACGCCCAAGTGAATGGCGTCGGTGCGGGCTACTTCCACCTGCGTCTTCTTGCGCAGCGGGAACAGAATCCGCACGCCCGTTATCGCGCCTTTCGGTCCGACCAGCGTGACCGTCTCCTGCGCCGCGAATTGCCCCGGCTGATACAGTTCGCGCAGCGGTTTCAACTCGTAGCCCTTGCCGAACAGCGCGTCGAGGTCCGCGCGGCAGAGATGCAGATGTCGCACCGACACGCCAATAGGGATACCGGTCTGCACGGTATCTCCCTCGGGCGCGCGCTGCCCGTTCGAGGACGCGAGGTAACGCAGCACCTCTTCGGTGATGAGTTGAACGAGGGCTTGGTCGTCCACGCGCATGCGCGTGTCCACGTATTCGCGTGTTCACGTATTCGCGCATTGACCGGACGCGAACACCCGAATACCCGCACACCGGCTTACCTTACTCTGGGAGCGCCTTTTTTGCCGTGCCGTCGGTGCTGGGCAGGAAGCCGGCGTTGAGTTCCTCGTGGGGGCGCGGGATGACGTGCACAGCGACGAGTTCGCCCACGCGCCGCGCCGCTGCCGCCCCCGCGTCGGTGGCGGCTTTGACCGCCCCCACATCGCCGCGCACCGTCACCGACACCAGACCGCTCCCGACTTTGGTGTAACCTTCCAGCGTGACATTGGCGGCTTTCACCATCGCGTCGGCGGCTTCGACGGCAGCCACTAAGCCCCGTGTTTCAATCAGACCCAGTGCCTCCTGTGGCATGTTCAGACCCCCAACGTATCCAGGGTTGAGGGTTAAGGGTGAACGCTCTTGTCCGATCGGTTTCTTTGTCCCTTAACCCTTAATCCTTAGCCCTTCTGTTCGGCTTCCTCCTGCCCCAGTTCCACGGGACGGCGGAAGCCCCGGTTACACAGTTGAATGAAAAGCGTCGAGGCAATCCCCTGCACGTTATCGCTGTTGAACTCGATGCCCAAGCGTTTCCAGGCGTTGAGCGATTCCTGCAGGCACTGTCCCATCAGCCCGAAGAAATCCGGTGACAACTCCGGCGGCGGCGCCATCTCGGCGCGAGCGGCTTGGGCGGCTTCGAGGGGGACTTCCTCTTTGGTGCTGAAGGTGCGCTCGCCGATGGTGACGGTGTGATAGAAATCGGTCTTCCCTGTCTGCTCCACCGCGCGGCGCGTCAGCGTGACCTGCGTGCCCTTCTGCACGCCCAACTGCTGCAACAGATGATGCAACTGCGGGGCGGTAAAAAAGATGTATTCTGTCCCGCCGCTTTCGACCGTGTAAGCATACCACGGCCCGTAGGGACCCTCGCCCGCGCGCGGCTGGTCATAGAGGAACTTGACCGCCGTCGGTTTGTCCAGTTCCAAGATGAGTTTCGGTCTCGTGCGCATAGTTCAGCGACCAGTGACCAGTAATCCGTTTACCTCACTCTCCTCCCCTCGGGGGAGAGGTTGGGGGAGGGGAAAGGAGTGAAGGCGACCGCGCAACTTTTGAAGGTCGTTACCGATCACTTCATCCTCTCCAGCACGCGCCGCGTGACCTCGCGCACCAGGGCGGTGATGTCCTCCTCCGAGGGCGCTGAGGCCGCCGGACCGTTGCGAGGCGCGACGGGATGGAACTTCGCCACGCTGGCGGTGGGGCGCGGCGCGTTGCAGGACGGACATTCCTCGCCCCCGATGCAGTGAGCGCTGACCGTGACGCCGAACTTGGGGCGCAGGGCTTCCAACTCGCGCACCCGCTCCGGCGGCAGGGGACGCTCGCCCCCCAACAAGCGAGCAGTCAGAAGAATCCGAGCGTATTGTTCCAGCGATTCCATCTTGAAGTGCGCGTCCCACAGATGTTTGCCCACGCACACCGCGCCGTGATTGGCAAGTAGAAAAGCGTCATGGGTCGGCAAGTGAGGCAGCAGCGAATCGCCCAACTCCTGCGTGCTGGGCGTGCCATACGCCGCCAGCGGGATGCCGCCCATGAGCAAGACGATTTCGGGATGCGCGCAGCCCTCGAGGGACAGCCCTGCCACAGCAAACCCCGTCGCCGTCGGCGGATGGGCATGCACGACGGCGCGCACATCCGGGCGGTGCTTGTAGATTGTCAGGTGCATCAGCAGTTCGGAGGACGGTTTCTGCTCACCGCGCACCAGTCGGCCGTCCAAGTCGGTGACGCACAACATCTCCGGTGTCAGAAAACCCTTACACACGCCGCTGGGCGTGGTCAGAATTTCGTTCTCCGACAGCCGAATCGAAATGTTCCCTTCGCCCGCCGCAATCAACCCGCGCAGCCACAGCCGCCGTCCTGATTCCACGATGTCTCGACGCGCTTGAAGTTCGTTCATACTCTACGCCCTTTCATCACGTTCGAGTCTATTCTACTCAATTGCCCGCGTCCTGTCAACTGAACGGCCAGAGGGGAAAGATATGGAGGGCGACCAACTAACTCCTGGAACTACGACTGGAGCAACTGCCGCGCCACCTACGACCCGTATTCTCTGAACGTGGTGCATCTTGGTGGAACGCGGGCTGGAACGTCAGACGCCCAGCGGCTGACATCGGCAGACGGTGCCCGGTCACCGTTATCGCTTGCGCTGGACAGCCCACATTGTCTAAAATTTTAGGAGGCCTACGGTCAACCGCTGGGGTTCTGGATGTCCCAGAGGAAGAGGGGCAACATTTGAGAGAAGGTTTGGGTAGGCGATGAAGGGGCTGACATGATAAAGTCTGTGAGAATAACGTTACTCTTTCTGCTCATGGTCATGCCCGTGTGGACGATGCAAGGAGATGATCAGCAAGCCTCAGACACAGACGCCTGGGTTGCACGGATGCAACAGGTGCACCGCAAGTTCACCGGCCAGAAGGGCACCTTCGCGCACTTCGGCGATTCGATAACCGTCAGCAGGGCGTTCTGGGCTGGGCTGCCTTTTGCGCGCAAGAACGCTTCGGCAGAGATGGAGCAGGCGTTTCAGCGGGTCAACCGATACATGCGCCCAGAGTGTTGGCGGGATTGGAAGGGCGCGCCGTTCGGCAACGAGGGCGGCATGACGATTTGCTGGGCGCAGCAGAACATTGACCAGTGGCTGCGACGGCTCAACCCCGAAGTCGCGCTCATCATGTTCGGCACGAACGACCTGCACGCGCTGGAACTGGACGAATATCGCGCCAAGTTGCGCCTGGTCGTGCAGAAGTGTCTGGACAACGGCACGGTGGTCATCCTCAGCACGATTCCGCCCCGACACGGTTGCGAAGAGAAAGCCGAACGGTTCGTGCAAGCCATCCGCGAGGTCGCCCGCGAGATGCACGTGCCGCTCACCGACTTCTACGCCGAGATTTTGCGGCGCCGTCCGCACGACTGGGACGGCGCGCTGGAGAAGTTCCGTCAGTATCAGGGCTACGACGTGCCGACGCTGCTGGCGCGCGACGGGGTGCATCCCAGCCACCCGCAGAAGTATGCGGGCGATTACTCCGAAGAGGCGTTGAGCCACTGCGGCTATTCGCTGTGGAACTATCTCGTGTTGATGAAATACGCAGAGGTGATAGACAAAGTGCTGACCGTTTCCTCGCCTGAAAGCGCCGCCGTTGCCCGTCTGCTCAACCAGCCGTGGTTCCCCCAAGCCCCGCCGCTGCCGCCCCCCGCTGGCGCAGTCATCCGCGTCAGTAACGTGGAGGAACTGTTCGCCGCCGCCGAAAAGGTCCAGCCGGGCGGGACGATTCTCCTGGCGGATGGTCACTACTTCCTACCGCGCTACTTTGAAATCAAAACCGACAACGTCACCCTGCGCAGCGAGTCGGGCTGCCGCGAGCGCGTCATTTTAGACGGCGCAAAGAGCGTGCACGGCGAACTGGTCGGACTGCGCCGCTGCGCGGGCGTGACCATCGCGGACTTGACCATTCAGAACATCAAGTGGAACGGGTTCAAACTCAACACCGACAGCAACGTGCAGCGCGTGACGATTTACAACTGCGTCATCCGCAACATCTGGCAGCGCGGCGTCAAAGGCGTGAAAGTGCCGCCGGGCGTGCCGCGCCCCCAAGGTTGTCGCATCCAGTACTGCCTGTTCTACAACGACCGCGCCAAGCGGTTTGAGGACGACCCTGCGGATACACCCCAGAACTTCGGCGGCAACTACATCGGCGGCATTGACGTGATGTTCGCCAAGAACTGGGTCATCAGCGACAACGTTTTCATCGGGATTCAAGGGCGGACGCGTGCGGCGCGGGGGGCGATCTTTCTGTGGCACGACACGCAGGATTGCCTTGTGGAGCGCAACATCATCATTGACTGCGACACGGGCATTGCGCTAGGCAATTCCTACCGTCCGCCCGACATCACGACGCACTGCACGCGGGTCATCGCTCGCAACAACTTCATCACGCGCGCCCCGGAGAGCGGCATCGTCGCCGACTACACCCAAGACTGCCAAATCGTCCACAACACCGTTCACGACCCCGACAATCGGTTGGGGCGGTTGATTCGCCTCGTCCACGACAACGATGGCTTGCTGGTCGCCAACAACCTATTGAGCGGTCCGAAGATACGCAACGAGTCGCCGAGCAACATCCTGTTTCGCAACAACCTGGAGGGCGATTTGACGTCTTTTCTCGTTGACCCGACCATGGGCAACCTGCGCCTGACGGCACAAGCGACGGCGGCGATTGACCGCGCCGTGCCCTTAGCGGACGTGACGGAGGACATTGACCGCCGCCCGCGCGGCAGCCAGCCGGATATCGGGGCGCACGAATAGGAGGCAAAATGAGTCTTGGAGATGCTGACATTTCTTTTGCTATCTCTCATCTCTCATCCGCGATATTCAGCCCATCTAAATCTCCCACGGATAGAACTAACACGGATAACGACTTCAATTACTCCAACATATCATCCCTATTAGTGGTATCCGTGGGGCATCGGGACAGAGGGAAGATGGGCGACCGATGCAAGTATGAGGTCGCTCTAAGAGACCGCACCGATGCCCTGAAAATAGCTGTCTAACGAGCCGAATCAATCAGCCATTGCAGCAGCGGTGCGGCAGGGGCGCACTGTCCCTACAAAACATCAGGAAGGGAAAACAACATGATACGGCGAGAGCCGCGATAGATCGTAGGGGCGGGCGTCCCTGCCCGCTCGTTCGGGTTGTTGAGAGACCGGCGCCGTTCGAGAACGGAAAGTCAGGGCTGGTAGGGGACGCACCGCCCCTACAAAAAATCAGGAGGGGAAAAAACCATGACACGGCGAGAGTTAGTTCAGACGTTAGGAGTAGGCGCGGCGGCTTTGAGCCTCACGCGCAGTGAGGCGGCAACGCGGGAGCCAGCGCCACCCAAGACGGGAAGGTTCCAGCAGGACATCTGCTGGTGGTGCATGGCGCGACCGGGCGTTGACCCCAAGCAACTCATCAAGGAAACGAAAGCCGTCGGTTACGCCGGCATCGAACTGGTGGGGCGCGAGTGGTGGGACGCCATCAAGGCGGAAGGGCTGCAAGTCGTGACCATCGCCGGGCATGGCACGATTGCCGACGGCTTGAACCGCAAGGAGAACCACAGCCGCATTGAGGACGAGATTCGGCGCAACCTCGACCTCGCCGCGCAGTATGGCATCCGCATTTTGATTTGCTTTTCGGGCAACCGGCGCGGGATGAGCGATGAGGAAGGCATTGAGAACACCGCCGAAGGATTGCGCCGCGTTGCCAAAGCCGCTGAGGAGAAGGGCGTGACGCTCGCGCTGGAAATGCTCAACAGCAAGGTGGACCACAAGGACTACCACGCCGACCGCACGGCGTGGGCGTTAGAGGTATGCAAGCGCGTCAACTCGCCGCGCGTGCGGATGCTCTACGATATTTATCACATGCAAATCATGGAGGGCGATGTCATCCGCACCATCCGCGACAACTTCCAATGGATTGCCCACTTTCACACGGCGGGCGTTCCGGGTCGGCGCGATTTGGACGACACGCAGGAACTCAACTACCGCGCTATTATGAAAGCCATCGCCGACTTGGGGTACACAGGTTTCGTCGGGCAGGAGTTCATCCCGAAGGCGGATGTGTTTGCCGCAATGCGGCACGCCTATGGGGTTTGTCAGGTGTGACGACTCCTCCTGGGCAGCGATGGGCTTCTCTGGCAGCGCATGGTCACCCGCGCCGCTGTCGCGGCACCATCCGTCGCGGCGCGACAGGCGACATACCGACGCAACGCAGAAGTTCAGCCCAAAAACAGAGGGCTTTGCCCTGACCACCAGCCCGTGGACCCACTGGCGACAGTGACAAAGCCCCCCTCCGCAAACTGACTGAGGGCAACCGGGATGCGTGCTGTGAGGGCTATGTTTGCTGACGCAGTTGCGACTCTTGCCTGCGCGATGAATCTCCTACGCCTGGTCTGCGACCCCTACTGCCTGAGCGCTGCCATGACATCGTTCGGTGCTGTAAGCCCTCAGTCAGTTACGAAGCAACGTCACATCAACGTTGGAACGTCGGAACGTCGAAACGTTTCAATGCTGTTCTTAGCACTCCGAATGCCCACACGACAGACACGTATGACAGCCCTCGGTGCGCACGAACATGGCAAGACCGCACTGGGGGCATAGGTCCGCCCCTGGGTAAGACGGCTTGCCGTTCGCGTCCGCCGAGGTCTCGCCTTCCAACGGTGCATGTCCGTTGCCACTGCTCTGCACACCGTAATGTTCTTCCAGTGCCTGTCCCACCGCATCAGGCAGGGACATCACGCGGTCTTTGCCAAAGCCGAGGTGCCGCGCTCCGCCGATACCGCGCACCTGATTAACGATTTCCTGCACCCGTTCTCTGGGCGAGACCGGCGAGGCGAGGCGCAGCACCAACGACATCAGCCGTCCGAGGGCTTCCGACATCGCCTTGATGTCGCTCCCCGCCTTACCGATTTCGACGAACACCTCAAACGGGTTGCCCTCGTCATCGTCGTTCATGGTGATGTGCGCCGTGCCGACGGGGGTGGCTTTGCTGATGGTGACGCCGCGCCGCTTGTAGGGACGAGGACGCACTTTTTGTATGGGTTTTTTCTCCTGCTCGGCTTGGGGTTCTTCCTTTAAGTGCAGCACCTGTT